>CALVXD010000005.1 GCA_944368815.1 uncultured Bacilli bacterium | reverse complement strand
ACTATTTCAAGTGGAGGTTTGCTTTTTTTGTTTTTTTTCTTGTTAGGTTGCGGACATAGTCTGCCTTATGATATAATAAATATTAAAAATTATTGAGGAGGATGTAATATGGCAAAAAGATATAAAAAATACAAAAAATACAAGAAAGAAAGTTCGTACACGTTAGTAGCAGGGATAAGTTATTTTATAAGACAATTTTTGTTACCTAATCCTTTTTCTAATTTATTTGAATCAGGAACTGCAGAATTAGTAGATTGGCTTTTTGGAGGAGTTTTAATAGCTCTGGCATATATTTTGACTGGAACATGGTATGTTAGTAAAAAAGGTGATTATTGGAAAGGTAGCCTAGGATTTCTAATCAATTTTTCTGTATTGACTGGTTTAATATTGCTTATTAGTAAATTTATTACTAATATTTATTGGGTGTCAGGAATTTTTGTTTGTGTATATATAATTTTATGTATATTAGAAGTAAAACTATTAATTAAAAATAATTCTATATTTTAATTAAATGCAATGCTCCTGAAGGTGCGCCAAAACGCCAAAAACAAATTAAAAATCCTTGATACGCTTAGCTTTCGGGAACGAATTGGCGTTTTGATAAATTCCTCAGGAACAAATTGGGAACACTGGCATAGAACAAGATAGGTAAAATAGGGCGTTTTGCGACAAATTTGGCAAATGACAAAACAATAATAATGCAAAATATGCTAGAAAATTAACATGCGCCAAATCCCCCTGAAGAGACGCGTTAGCGTCTCATTTTGTTTGTTTATAAGGCTTCATGGCCTTTTTGTTTTGGCCTAGGTGATATTTTGAGTTAAAAATGAGCAATTCCTTTATTTATAGTGATTTGACCGTTTTTTTAACGTTGTGTATCCAAATCAATTTTACTTGATTTTTAATTTTTTTAAATTTCAAATAAAGTTTTATATTTTTTATCTAAATTTAAATTATATATATCATTAAATTTTTTTTATAACATCATTATAATTATTTTGTATATAAACCTCATGTTTAATATGAGAACTTGTATAATTATTTAATGCATTAATAATTTGACTTTTTTGTCAAATTATGGTAACATAGAAGTTAATTTTTTTTGGGGGATTATTTATGATAATAGGTATAACTGGAAACAGTAAAGATGGAAAATTAAAACTTTCCAAATATTTAATTGAAAATTATTCATTTAAGTATGTAGATGTTGATAAAATGTTTGATGATATTTTAAAGCAACATATTCTTGCAGATGAAAACAATAAAAATAATTGTCAAATGAAAAATTCATTGATTTTGAAAATTAGAAATGAAATTGATGAAAAATTAAGCTCTATATTGGACGACATAAATGAAAATGATGTCATAGTTTTAGATTATTCATTACTTGAAGATTCTTATGTATTTGATTGTTGTGATTTATTAATTAAAATTAATTCAAATAGTAAGGAAATTGCTGAAAATGAAATAGAATTATTAAAAAAACACAGAGCTAGTATTATATCATCAGAATATGAAGATTCAAATTATCATTTAGAAATTAATTTTGATGAAGATTGGGAAAATCAATTAAAGGAATATATTAATTATAATTTAAAAAATGATACAAAAATTACAGTTGTTGTTCCTATTTACAATACAGCTAATTATTTAACTAGATGTGTAAATAGTATCACTAACCAAACATATAGAAATTTAGAAATTATATTAATAGATGATGGCTCTACAGATGAATCATTACAAATGTGTAATTTGTTAGCAGAAAAAGATAAAAGAATTAAAATAGTCCATCAAGAAAATTGTGGACTTGCAGAAACTAGAAATAGAGGAATGGAACTTGCTACTGGTGAATATATATGTTTCTTTGATTCAGATGATTATGTTGATAATTCAATGTTAGAAACATTATTAAAGGCAATTAAACAAACAAATGCTGATGTTTGTGAAAGTAGTTTTTATATTCACATGAAGAACGGTGATGTAAAAGATGTTAGTTGTGAACAAAAAGGTGTTAAATTTGTAAATGGTAAGTTAAATCTTATAAATTCTTATTCTGATGCTATTATTTTAATTCCTGCTTGGGATAAACTATATAAATTATCATCAATAAAAGATATTAGATTTGATAAGAATTGTTTTAAAGAAGACTCAGATTACATTTTTAGATTATGTATGGCTGAAAAGACTTTTGCTTTAGTACCTATTCCTTTTTATCATTATGTTAAAAGAAAATCAGTTTCTTTAACTGGTAATAAAATTTCACCAAGATTATTTACCTTAAAAAAATGGGGAGAAAATGCTTATAATGAAGTGCTATCTCAAGGCCCAGATTACAAAGATGCTGCTGAAAAGATTCTTTATAATAGTTTGGTGCATATATTAAGAAACTTTATGAGAGATTATAAAGGTAATGTTTTAGAAAAAGATGAATTTAAAGATGAAATCCAAGGAATTACAAATGATTTAATAAATTTATTATTGAATGCTAAAAATGTTAAAAAGTTTAGAAAATTGGATGAAGTATTATCAATTATTAATGAACTTACAGAAGCTGAAGTTATTGATAAAGAAAAATTACCATCAATAGAAATACCATGTGTTGGTATTTTATGGAATTCTTTAGATAAGGAAATGATGGATGAGGCTATTCAATTTATACAAGAACGTTCCACTATTACAGATTGTGTTGCTGTTGATTTACAAGATCAGTATAAACAATTTATTAAAGATATATATTTGTATGATAATGAATTTGAAGGTATTCCTATTATCAAAGCTGGTACTTTGATAGATAAATATGATAGCAATACAATTACAGTTTTAAATTTGATAATGCGTGTATCAAATTATGTGTATTTTAATGGTATGAAAGGATTTATGTACTCTGAAATTGCCGAATTAAAAACATTTATAAGAAAATTCTTTAAAACTAAAATTAAAGATTATGCTTATGATAACATCTTTCATTTAACTGTTGATAATGAGGAATTTGAATATACTGATGAAGTATGTAAAAAATATATTAGGGAATATAAGAAAAATAATAGAGGTAAAAAAAATGATGGAAAATAAATCCTCCGTTAAGAATTATCAAGATATATCTAATATTAAAGATATTTACGAAAAATCATTTAACGATACTAATACTGATAATATTAAAATAACAATATTAAGTGGTGGAATGAAAAATGCTGTATATTTAATAGAAAATAATGGCAATAAGGTTGTATTAAAAATAGCACCAAAAGATGAAAGTAAAATGATAACTGCAGATAGGAATATACTTTGGTGGGAAGTTGAGATGTTAAAATTAATGGAAAAAATTGACTTTCCATCTCCAAGGTTATTATACTATGATGACAGTTGTTCGGTGTGTGAATCACCTTATATTTTCATGAGTTATATTGATGGTAAGAATTATTTAGAAATGAAAGAAAAAATGAGCGAGGAAGAAAAAAGTAATGTTGAATATCAATTGGGAATATTGAGTAAAAGAATATGTTCCGTAAAAGGACAAGAATTTTTTCTGCCAAGCCAACCAAATAAAAAATTTAAAAATAATTATGAATTTACAATGAATTTGTTTGAACTTTTATTAGAAAATACTAAATTCAAAAATGTTAATTTCGGAGAAAATAATTATGACAATATTAAAAATATAATAATATCAAATAAAAAAAGCTTAAATAACATTTCCAATCTTTGTTTAGCACATACTGATATATGGGATGGGAATGTTTTAGTAAAAGATGGAAAAGTTTCTGGAATTGTTGATTTTTCTGATTTGTATTTTTGTGATGAATTAATGACATTTTATTTTCATACTATTGATGGAATAACAAGTGATCACTATTTAAAAGGTTTTGATAATAAAAAGTTAAATTATGATGAAAAAGTTAGAATTGAAATATATCGCATGTATGTTATTTTAAAAATGATAGTTGATTGTGAATTGAAACAATATGGAAGATTTGATTGGATGTATGAAAACTTGAATTCAAGAATGTCCTCTTTGCAACGTGCAAAAAAATAAAGGAGGAAAATTATAAAGAACTATATATTTGGAATAGGACCTTTTGCCATAGAATTTGCAAAAAAAATTAGAAAAATACAATATTATAGTAAATGGATTTCTTAAATTGGGTGGTAAATCAGATGTATCACAGAAACTATATAATAAAAAAACCAATTATCATGGGTGTACCATTGAATATTTAAGAAATATTAGTTTTAAAGAAATAAATACTGTTGATGAAAGAGTGTTATGTTCTAATCAAAAATCTTATGAGCAATTAAATAGTTATATAGATTCAATTGATTTATCATTACCGTTTTTAAATTATTTGGAAACTAATGTTGTTGATCATTGCAATTTAAATTGTAAAGGATGTGCACATTTTTCAAATATTTATGATAATAATTATGTTAGTTTAGCTAATTATGAACATGATATAAAATTAATATCATAAAATTTAATGTCTATTACTTTAGAATTTTAGGAGGAGAGTCATTATTACATCCTAATTTTTCGAAACTATTAAACATTTCAAGGAAAATATTACCAAACACTAAAATTGTAGTAGTGTCAAATGGTTTATTATTAGATAAACTAGATGAGAAAGTTATTAAATCATTTGTAGATAATGATATAATGTTATCTATTTCTTTATATGAACCACCAAATAAAAAAATAGACAAAATATTAAATATATTAGATGCAAATAAAATTACATATTTGATAAATGATGATTTTTTTTAGTCCAATTGAACCAATAAAAAAATTTCAAACTAGATTAATATTAGAAAAAAATAATAATGGCAATAAAGTAAGTAAAGAATGTATTTGAAGGCTTTGTAGGTCTTTGCGAGATGGAAAAATAGCAAAATGTTATTACCATTTATTGACAGATATTTTAAATAAAAGATATGGTACAAATTATGCAGTTTTAAGAGATGATTACATACAATTATCAAATATATCTAATGGTTGAGATGCTATAGAAAAGTTAAACAATTCTACTTCTTTTTGCGATTATTGTGGTGAGATTATAGCAGAGTTTGACTGGGAATGTTATCATAAAAACGATAAAGAAATTGATGGATATGTTTTAAGAAAGAAAAAGTAGTTTTTACTAATATAATCAAGGTAAAATATGCTATAATTGTATTAGTTTAAAAATAAAAATAAGAAAGTGAGGAAAGACAGATGAAAGAATTTAAACAATTAGGGGCTTATGGTTTAGTTATTCAAGATGGTAAGATTTTACTTATTAAGAAATTTGGAGGTCCTTATGATGGAAAACTAGATTTACCAGGTGGAACTATAGAGTTTTGTGAAAGACCAGAAGATGCTTTAAAAAGAGAGTTGATGGAAGAAGTTGGTATAGAAGTAGTCGATTGTCAATTGTTTGATGCCGATTCTGTTGCTTTTGAATGGCAATTTAAAGAAGATGTTTTAGTGAAGGTTCATCATACTGGTATTTTCTTTAAAGTTTCAAATTATAATAATGAAATTAAGAAAGAAGTAAAAGTAGATGAAGTAAATGATGATTCCCTTGGGGCAGATTTTTTTGATATCGATAAATTATCTAAAAAAGAATTATCTGCTATTGCAATAATGGAATTAGAAAAATTAGGATATAAACTTAATTAAAAAAAGTTTAATAAGTACATAATTTTGCTTATTAGACTTTTTAAATTCAACTACCAACTCAAACTACCCAAAGTACAGTTTTCAAGTAGTATGTATTAGGACTAAAATAGTTACACTTTTTAATTTAGTTTATCAACAATATAGATAATTTATTTTATTTTTTAATAAATGTGACAATATTTAATAATAATAAAACACAATAATGTTCTAAAGTCGTGAATTATACTTTGTTTTAAAATTACTTTTACATATAAGTTAAAAAAAATATGATTTGTATAGGTTTTCTATTATCAAAAATATATTAACTAAAAAAAGTATTGACATTTTTTTGATTATTCTAAAATTATAACATAAATTTTGGGAGTGTTTGCCCATGTTTGATTGAACTAATGAAAGTTTTTAAGATGAGGAGACAAGGCAAGCAATTGATTTTTGTCTTCTTTTTTGTACACAATATAGATATACAATATAGATACACAATATAGAAATTTATATGTTTATATAAAAAAAATAAATATAAAGCAGTAGGAGAAAATAAATATGAAAAATAGAGATATAAATATAAGAATAGAAGATTATATATTAAATTGTCGTGCAGTAGCAATTATTATAAATAATGATAATATTTTATTTCAAAAAAGAAAGCAAGATGAATTTTGGGCTTTACCAGGTGGGAAAATAAGAGTAGGAGAAACTACTAAAGAAACTATTATAAGAGAACTAGAAGAAGAACTAGGTTTAAATAATTTTAATGTTAGTGATGTAACAACTGTATCAGAGTATTTCTTTAAATTTGGGGAAGATAAATATCATCAATTTATTTTTGGACATAAAGTTTTAGTAAAAGATGATGAATGGATATTAAATAATAACGAATTTGACGGGATAGAAGAACAAGAAAATTTGGTGTTTAAATGGTTTAAATTAGAAGAATTGGGAACAGCTCCAATAAAACCTGATTTTCTTAAATACCAATTAGAAAATATTAATAAAAAAGAATTTCAATTTGTTACTTATAAAGAAGAAAAGCAGATGATAATATAGTTTATAAAAAAATACAAGAGTGAAGTGTTAAATTTACTACATATTTAAAATGTACGTATGTTACTTATCAATGATATTTTAAATGTAAATTTTAAATAACTATTGATAAATTGATTTTATTGCCTAAATTATATGAAATTGATATAGATGAATTTGTGACACTAAAGAAAGATTTAACTTTAAAATTTAAGAATATGTAATCTTAGTTTGCTTACTGAAGAACCAAGAAAATTTTTTTGTTTTTAATTAAAATTAACTAATTATTTTTAGATGTATTTTTATAGTATGATACTGACAGATTTAGACTTTTTTGGTACAATAATATTAGCGGAGGTGCTAAAATGTCAGAAAAAGAATTAGATTCAAGTATAAATGATTATATTGAAATAGAAACACCTAAAAATTATGTAAAACAATTAGAGTGGGATATGGCTATTGGGCTTCAAAAAGTTGATAATTTAAAACCATCTAAGTATTTAGAAAAATTGTTACAAGAAAATGTAATAGGAGAAAAAACAATTTATGAAGTTGAACATGAGTTAAAACAATATTATGTAGAAAAAGATAAAAATGATAAAACTATTCAAGAAGAATTTGAATGTGATTTAGTTTCTACTAGAATCATTCAATTATTAGAAAAAGATAATTTTGAATTATCAGTAGACTATATAAAATATATCCATGAATATTTATTTAAAGATGTTTATGAATTTGCAGGTGAATTTAGAAAAGTAGATTTTTCTAAACATGAAAGAATCTTAAATAATGATTCAGTAGCTTATGGTGATTGTAAATTATTAGAACAATCATTAGATTATGATATTTCTTTAGAAAAAAATAAAAATTATAAAGAAATGAATATAGTTGATGTAATTAATAATATAGCTAATTTTTCTTCAAGTATATGGCAAATTCATCCATTTAGAGAAGGTAATACTAGAACAACTGCATTATTTATAGAAAAGTATTTATTATCACTTGGATATAATGTAGATAATACTATGTTCAAAGAAAAATCAGTTTATTATCGAAATGCATTAGTAAGAAGTAATTATTTTAATAATTATTTAAATATAAAAGAAGATAGTAGTTTCTTAATTAAATTTTATGAAAACTTATTATTAGGAAAGAATAATAATTTACACTCAAGAGATTTAATTGTGGAAGAATTATTTAATAAAGAAAATTAAAAAGATAATCTAGTACAGTTTATTGTTTTATAAATTTTTGTATTGATGTTTTTAAGTAGCAGGGAGTATAAAATGAAAATAATTAGTATAGGTGATTTAGTTACAGATTTTTATTATAAAAATGGAAAACTAGTTGGGGTTAATGGTGGAATGACATCTCATAATATAATTGCTAATATAGCTAAAATGGGGTTAGATACAGCTGTTTATGGAGTATGTGGACAAGATGTTACAGGTAATGTTGCATTAAAAAGTTTAAAAGATATTGGCGCAAACATTGATAATGTAGAAATTATGGAAAATATAAAAACACGTTGTTTTCATGTATCCTATATTGAAGAAAATGGCAAATTAGAATTTAAATCAAAAAAGAGATGTCCGATATGTAATCAAAAACAGTGGTATGAAGAAAGTAATATAAATACTGATGATATATTAAAGAAAATTAACATAGGAGATGTTTTGGTGTTTGATAATTTAAATATTAAAAACCAAATTATTATTGATAATTGTGAAAATAAAAAAATGTTGGATTTGGGGCAATATTTTGAACTAGATAATTATAGTGATGAAGAAGTGATTAAAAAAATAGAAAATAAATTTGACATTATAAATTTAAATGAACGTGTTGAAAAATATTTAATAAATAGGTTTTCTTTAAATTCACTTGAAGATATATATAATATTTTAAAACCTAGGATGATAATTGTTACAAGGGGGAAAAAAGGAGCAGATTTTATAATAAATAATAAAAAAATAACTAAAGAATTGTCTAATCCTGAAGTAGAAATAGATCCGACAGGAGCAGGAGATGCTTTCTTTTCTGTATTTATTAGTTCCTATGTAAAAAATAATTATGTAATTGATGAAAAATTTATTGATGCAACTTTTTTAAAAGCTACAAGTCTTACAAAAAAAGTAGTAAAAAAATTTGGTGCTAGAGGTCATATCCAACCATTATATAAAATAAAAAAAATAACAGATACTTGCACTTGTAATAATTTTGAAATATCAACAAGAAAGCAAATTAAAAGATGTAATATTAATATAAACAATTTAGAAGCAAGAGTAATTAATGCTGTTAATAGTAATGCATATGAAAAATTAATAAAAATAAACTTTAAAGATTTAGATAATAGTATTTTCTTAGGAACTGGTGGTTCTTTTGCAGCTGCAAAATTTTCTTCAAAGGTCATTAATTACTTATATGGAACAAATACATTTGCATTATATCCTAGAGATGTATATTATAGAAATAATGAAAAGATAGACTCAGTATTTTTGTTTACTTATTCAGGAACTACTAATGATTTATTAGTAGCAACAAGTTTAATTGATAATAAAAATAAATATATTATAACAAAAGGAGAAGTTCAAAAAATAGTAACAAAAACAGGAATATCAAAAAATAATATTATTTCATATAGAACAGGAACAAATAAGGGAAAAGAAAGGGGATTTCTATCTTTTGAAGGAGCAGTAGCACCATCAAGTTTATTTTTAAAACTATATTTTGAAAATCAATCAATTAATAATGTCAACGATTTTATTAAAAATAGTATAAAGTATTGGAAAGAATATTTTGATATATATTTTAAAGAAAATAAACAAATGTTAAAGGAATTTTTAACTAAAGGTGGACAAATAAATATTTTTACAGGAGATTTTACTGAATCTGCAGGTAGTGATTTAGAAAGTAAAATAGTAGAATCAGGTATTTATAATTGCTTAGTTCATGAAAAGAAAAATTTTTCTCATGGAAGATTTATTAATTATGAACATTTAAGTCAAAACAAAAATATATATTTAAAACAAAAAAGTACAAGTCCATATGAAAATAAATTATTAGATTATTTATCAAAAGATAAAAATTTAATAATTGAAAGTAGATATGATGGAATTTTATGTGAATATGATTTATTAGTTGCTTCTCAATTTTTAATATATTATATATCAAATTTTTTGATTATAGATATATCAAAACCTACATATAGTGAAGATGCTATGAAAATATATTTTTATAAAGGAGAATTATAAAAATATATATTTATAAAGAAACTCACCAAATTATGTGAGCTTCTTCATATAATTTTCTAATATCGTCAGGATAATCATCTAAATTCATATCTTTTACATTCTTTTCAGTGCCATCTCTTTTAGCAGCTTCATAATACCACTGTTTAAATTTAATTAATTTTAGTGATTTATTAAGAATATCAATTTGTTCATTGATATTTTTTTCTTGCTGATAGAACATATTTAATCTTTTATCAATAGTGGTATCTCCTTTACTACACCAATCCATAAATTGTTTGATTTCAGAAATCTTCATACCTGATGTTTTTAAACATATAATTATTCTTAATGCTTCTAAATCTTTATCATCAAATTTTCTTATACCACCATTTGATCTATCTATATTTTGTAATAATCCATGTTTATCATAATATCTTAATGTTGATATTGATAATCCAGTTTTCTTTGATATTTCTCCAATTTGCATATTTACCTCCAAATGTTATTTAAATACTTGACCTAAACTAAGGTTTAGATTGTATAATTATTATAGAACTAATAGTTATGTTAGTCAATAATGGAAGATAATGATGAAAGAAGAATTAAATTTAGTAAGGATCTGGGATAAAAGAACAATATTTTGTGGTATATGTTCAAATACTAGCATTTATTTAAGGAGAATTTAAAATAATATGAAAAAAATTATAAGTATTTTAATAATTGGAATAATAATTATTATATTAATAATATGTCTTTTTAAAAAGGAGAGAACTAATATGAATATTGAAAATTCAAATATAAATAATAAATCTTTAGTTTTATATTTTTCTGCTACAAACAATACAGAACAAGTAGCTAAATATATAAGTGAAATTACTTCATCTGATATTTTAGAAATAATACCAAAAGATGGGTATACAAATGAAGACTTAGATTATAATAACAATAATTCTAGAGCAAATAGAGAACAAAATGATGAAAATGCTAGACCAGAAATATCAAATAAATTAGATTTAGAAAATTATGATATTATTTATCTTGGATATCCCATTTGGTGGGAAGAAGAACCTAGAATTATTTTAACTTTATTAGATAATTATAATTTAGAAAATAAAACAATTATTCCGTTTTGCACGTCAGGTGGGTCAGGTATAGAATTAAGTGTTAGTAATATTAGAAATTATAATGATAAATTAAATGTATTAGATGGAAAAAGATTTAGTTCTAATTCATCAAAAGAAGAAGTAATTACTTGGATAAATTCATTAAATATAAATAGTAACTCAAATAGTAAAAGTGCAAAATTATTAATAGATAATAAAGAATATAGTATTACTTTAGAAGATAATGAAACAGTAGATGTTTTAATAAATAATATGCCATTTGATTTATCGATGAGTAATTTAAATGGTAATGAATTTTATTCATATTTAGATTTTACTTTACCAACTAATTCATCTAATCCAGGTAAAATAAATAAAGGAGATATTTACTTATATGGGAATAATTGTTTAGTTATTTTTTATGAATCGTTTAATACATCATATAGTTATACAAAGATTGGTAAATTAGATGATATAGAAGTATTAGATAATATAAAATCTAAAAATAATATTATAGTAAGTTTAGAAATTAATTAATAATAGATAAAAGGAGATGTAAAATATGGTTAAGCAAACAGCAGGTAGAGATTCATTAGGAGATTTTGCTCCTAAATTTGCAGAATTAAATGATGATGTTTTATTTGGGGAAGTTTGGTCTCGTGAAAAAGAATTAGATTTAAAAACTAGATCAATTATTACTGTAGTAGCTCTTATGAGTAAAGGTATTTTAGATAGTAGTTTAAAGTATCATATGATAAATGCTAAGAAAAATGGTGTAACTAAAGAAGAATTTTCAGAAATTATTACACATGTTGCATTTTATGCTGGATGGCCTAATGCTTGGGCAGTATTTAATATGGCAAAGGAGGTATATGATAATGAATAAAGAAGAGTTTGATAAAATAAATGTATTTGGAAAAGGTAACCCTAATGATAATTATGCTAAATATTTTATTGGTAACTCTTATTTAAATCCATTAGTAAATTCTAATAATAGTCTACTTTTTTTAGCAAATGTAACATTTGAACCATCATGTCGCAATAATTGGCATATTCATCATGCTAAAAGTGGTGGAGGACAAATATTAATATGTACAGCTGGTTATGGTTGGTATCAAGAAGAAGGAAAAGAAGCAGTATCATTAGAACCAGGAAAAGTTATCGTTATAAAACCTAATGTTAAACATTGGCATGGAGCTAAAAAAGATTCATGGTTTAGTCATATATCTATAGAAGTTCCAGGCATTGACACAGAAAATGAATGGTTAGAACCAGTTAGTGATAGTGAATATGCTAAATTATAATAAATGTTAAACAAATATTCCATTTTATATAAAAATACTATATAATATAATTAAGTAATACTTATTTAAATTATTACTATAATTAATAGGAGATGGAATGTTATGAAAAAGAAAATTTTAATTGGAGTAGTAGTATTATTAGTATTAATAATTGGGTTTATTGGTTATATTGTAGTAACTGATTTAAAACAAGAAGAAAAACTAAAAAATGAATTAGAAGAACTTAGTGCACTTGTAAATGAAGAAAATATTGATGTAGATAAAGTAAAAGAAATGTTAAATAGAACTGTAACTACTGGTGACTATAAAGTAGTAGAAATGTCATTTAAAGAATATTTATCTGATACATTAGATAGTGTGTTTCAAATGATAGATATATTAAATAGTGATAGATTAGTTTCTATATTATCTGTAGAAAATTATCAAAATGATGGACCAAATTTTATAGAAACAAAATCATATATTACTGAAACAAAAACTAAATTAGAAGAATTAAAAAATAGTTATTATAGTTTTCTTACTGAAGAAAAAGCAATGTCTTATATAGAAAACAAAGGACTAGAAAGTTATTATGTTGATTTATATAGAGATGAATATGTGGGAGATATGGAAACTGTTAATAAAGATAAAACTGTTGAGGAATCTATTAATCAAATTATTGAACTTTTAAATATTTCTGAAGAAGTGATTAACTTTTTAAGTGAAAATAGTAATTCATGGTATATAGAAGATAATGTAATAGTATTTGATACAGATGAATTATCTAATCAATATGTTGATTTAATAAATAAAATACAATAAAAAAAGTTAGTTGTAACGAATTACTAACAATTTTTTTACTTATATAGATTATAATTTTTTAATGATGGATTTATCTATTTATTAAATATTACTTTATTACTAAAATCTGTTGAATATATGCTAAATACTATTACTAAATTGTAAATAGTGTTACAAAGCAAATTAATAAATGGTAATATAATTTTGGTTAAAAACAATATGAAATAATATCTTTTGATATTGTTTTTTTCTTTATTTTTTATATAATTATATGTGGGAGATGTTGTTATGATAGTAGATAATGAAATTACTGTTTTAGTTACAAGCACCTATGAAAAATTACATAAAAAATTAATAGAAAATAATTTTTGCATTAAAGAAGAATATGAGTTAAATGATATTTATATGATTGATAAAAGTATTGATATATTAAGTTTTAATACTTTAGAATTATTAAAACATTGTATTTTAGTGAGAGATATTGTAGGTATTAAAAAAGTTTTGTTATATAAATATAAAAAATATGATGATAAAGGAGATATATTAGAACAAGGAAAAGTTGAATGCCCAGTTTATGATATAGATAAGGCTATCAAATTTATGGAAACAATAAGTTATAGACAATTATTTAAAATACATGATAAATGTATTGTTTATGCTAATGATAGAACAGAATTAGTAGTTCAATTGGTCAATAATAGATATATATTCATAGAAATGGAACAAACATGTGAATATATAGATAGAAAATATAGTGGAATAGAAGAACTAAAAGAAGATATAAATAGTTATGACATTCCGTTTGATAGAAATAATTATTTTGTAAAAAAAGCAGAATTAATTTTAAAAGAAGTTATTAAAAATAATGGAGATGATAAAATATGTTAAAAATTAGTGAAGAAACTTATAAATATGTAAAAAAATGTGAAGAAGAGATTACAGATGAATTAAAAAAAGTAGATAAAATAGCAGAATTTAATAGTTTAAAAGTGCTAATCTCATTTAACAAAAATAAACTTAGTGAAAACCATTTTAATAGTACAACAGGGTATGGTTATAATGATGAAGGAAGAGACATAATAGAAAAAATATATGCAGATATATTTAAAGCAGAAGATGCACTTGTAAGAAGTCAATTTATATCAGGTTCTCATGCTTTAACAGTTTGTTTGTTTGCATTATTAAGACCTGGAGATACGTTTCTTAGTATAACAGGGAAACCTTATGATACATTAGACGAAGTAATTGGAATAGTAGAAAATAATAGTTCTTTAAAAAGTTTTAATATAGATTATAAACAAATAGATTTAGTAAATGATGACTTTGATTATGATGCTATTGAAAAATGTCTTAGAAAAAATAAAATTAAAGTAATTGAAATTCAAAGAAGTAAGGGATATTCTACTAGAAAAAGTATTTGTATAGATAAAGTGGAAAAAGTAATTAAATTTATAAAAAATATTGATAAAGATGTAATTATAATGATTGATAACTGTTATTGTGAATTTGTGTCTAAAAAAGAGCCGATAGAAGTAGGAGCAGATATAGTAGTAGGTTCTTTAATTAAAAATTTAGGTGGCGGAATTGCTCCGAATGGTGCTTACATTGTAGGTAGAAAAGACTTAATATATCTTGCAAGTGAAAGATTAAATCTTCCTGGTGAAGCAAAAGAAGTAGGCCCATCTTTAGGTATGAATAAACAATTGTTGCAAGGGTTATATATGGCTCCAAGTGTAGTAGCCAATGCTCTTAAAACAGCAATACTTACTAGTTATGTAATGGAAAAAGAAGGATATGAAGTAGAACCTAAATATAATGAAGAAAGAGCTGATATAGTTCAAAATATTATATTTAACGATAAAGATAAATTAATTAAATATGTAGAAAGTATCCAAGAATCTAGTCCAGTTGACTCTTATGTTGTCCCTGAACCTTGGGATATGCCGGGATATACTGATAAAGTTATTATGGCTGCAGGGACTTTTACTCAAGGAAGTTCTATAGAATTATCTTGTGATGGACCAATTAGAAGCCCTTATATAGCATATCAACAAGGAAGTTTAACATATGAATATGGAAAGATTGCGGTTATGAATATACTTAATAATTTATATAATAAAAAATAGTGTCAAATGATACTATTTTTTATTGACGTGAATATTTGTACGTGTTATAATGAATACAGATAGGGAGTGATATTCTTGAATTTAGTATGTGAAGTAACAAAAGAAGAAGTAGAAATACTTTTACAAAAGATAAAAAAGAATATCACTACTAATGGATATCTTGTTTTATCTAATCGTGGAAAGAATTTAGAATTTTGTAAGAATTATGCTATAAATAGTAAGATACTTAAGAATATTATAAATAAACTTACAGTAGAAGATTTTTCGTTGGTACTTTCAAATGAACATCCAGGATATGAAAAAGAAAAATTATATGTATTTGCCCCAAAACTTAAACTTATAGATTTAAAAGGCCAAAGACAAGATATGCAAGTATATTTGAAAATTAATTATATTGAAGTCAAGAGGACAGCGATTGTTGTTTCATTTCATGAAGCACTTCATAATTTAGAATATATGTTTATATAGGGAGATGATATAAGTGAGTAAAACTTTTTGTGAAATATGTAATGAAATAGTGGAATATAAAATAAAAAAAAGAATAAGAGAAGAAATGATTAATAATAAAATAGTATCATTTAATGAACTGTATGCTATTTGTAAAAAATGTAATAATGAAGTTTATGTTGAGAAATTATATGATCAAAACATGTTAGAATATTCGGAAAAAGTTAAAGAAATTAATGGAATTATTACGATTAAAGAGATAGAAGAAATATTAAATAAATATGCAATAGGGAAAAAACCACTTTCTCTAGTTTTGGGGTGGGGAGAAGTAACAATTATTAGATATTTAGAAGGAAGTACTCCAGAAAAAGCGTATTCCGATATATTAAAAAAAGTGTTAGAAGATCCTAATACTTTATATGAATATTTAGAAAAAAATAAAGATTTAATAACAAAAGTAGCATATAAGAAGACGCTTGGTAAAATTATGGAACTTAAATTAACAGAAGATCAATCTAAAATATATTTAATATCTAAGCATATTATTGCGAAGATGGAAGATATAACGCCACTTGCTCTTCAAAAAATATTATATTATATTCAGGGATTTTCTACTTATTTCTTTGATAAACCTATATTTAATGATAATGCTGAAGCTTGGGTGCATGGACCTGTATATCGAGAAATTTATGATAGGTTTAGTTATTATAGATATAATCCTATTTCTAAAAATGAATTTGAAAGTTACAACGAGATAGATTCTTTAAATGAAAAAGAACTTAAATTAATAGATTCGGTTATAAACAATTTTGGTGTTTACAGTGGTAAAACATTAGAGAAAATGACACATACTACTATTCCATGGGAAGCAGGAAGAAAAGAATTAAGTGAAGAAGAGTATTCATCAAATATTATTGATACTGAAACTATGAAAGATTATTTTACCAATATAGGTAAGAAATATAAAATGAAAGATGTATCTGATATATCTAAATATGCTAGTTCAATATTTAAAGAAATTATGGATGGTGATAATAAGTGAGTTATCTAGACTATGTTGAAGATGATACTGTTTTAGTTATTCCGAATAGTATTAAAGAAGAAGTAATAACTACGGTAACAAAAGAAAAGCCTCTTATAAATATTAAATATATTTCATTAGAAGAATTAAGAAGAAAAGTTATATTTGATTATGATGAAAAGGCAATATTTTATTTAATGAATAAATATAATATAAAATATGATGTTGCTAAAATATATTTAGATAATATTGTTTATGTTAAGGGTAGTGAAGTTAAAGACCAAAAAGTAACAAAATTATTAGATATCCAAAAAGAAATAGTAGATAATAAATTAAATGTTACTAGTCTATATAATGAATATAAAAATAAGAAAATTATTGTATATGGATATCATTTTATTAGCGACTTTGACAAAAGAATGTTAGAAAAATTAAGTGATGATATAAATGTCGTTTCTATATTAGAACCAAAGTATAAACATAAAAATATATATGAATTTAAGACAATTAAAGAAGAAGTAGAGTATGTGTTTGAGCATATTGCGGATTTAATAAATAAAGGTATAGATATAAATAATATAAAAATAATGGGACTTACTAATGACTATTATGGAATAATGAAAAGATATTCAGAAATTTATAATATACCTGTATCGTTACCTAGTGAGGGAAGTATTTATAGCACAGAAATAGGTAATTATTTTTTAGAAAATATCAATGATGATAGTGTCTTTGATAATATTAAAAATAAATTCGATAATAACGAAGATAATGTTGATATCATTAATAAAATAATAAATATTTGTAATAAATATGTATGGGCAAACAACTTATCGGAAGTAAAAGAATTAATTATTCATGATATAAAAAATACTAATATAAAGACAAAAGAACTTAAAAATAGTGTTAAATTAATTAGTTTTGATAATGAAGTGGATGATGATAATTATATTTTTATATTAGGATTTAACTATGGTAGTATTCCAACAATATACAAAGATGAAGAATATTTAAGTGATAAATTAAAATTAGGGTTAGGTTTAACAACTTCTACAATTAAAAATAAAATGGAAAAAGAATATATTATTTCTAAAATAAATAATATTAAAAATTTAATAATTACTTATAAATTATCAAATAACACAGAAAGTTATACTATTTCTAATTTAAACGATGAATTAAAACTCGAAATAATAAAAGAAGACAATTTATTTTATACTTATTCTGATAAAGCAAATAAAATAAAATTAGCATCAAATATTGATAAATTAGTAAAATTTGGTGTAAAAGATAAAGATTTATCACTATTATATAATAATTATAAAGATATAAATTATTTAGAATATAGTAATGAATATAAAAAGATAGATAAAGAAGAATTTACTAAATACATAAAAAATGAATTGTCATTGTCTTATACTAGTATGGATAATTATTTTAAATGTGGATTTAGATATTATTTAAATAATATTTTAAAATTAAATCCCTATGAAGAAACATTTATGACTATTTTAGGTACTTTATTTCATGAGGTGTTGTCAAAAGCATTTACAGAAGAATTTAACTTAGATAATGAATATAATTCTTTTCTAGAGAAACAAATATATGAGTTTTCTAATAAGGAATTATATTTCATAAAAAAAGCAAAAGAAGATTTAAAGTTTGTTATTGACACAATAAAGAAACAATATAAATATACTAGCTTAAATAAAGCTATGTATGAAGAAAAAGTTTGTGTAGATAAAAGTGGTACAGTAAAAGTAACTTTTAATGGCATAATCGACAAAGTATTATATGAAGAAAAAGGTAATAATACTATTGTTTGTATTATTGATTATAAAACGGGGAATCCTGATATTAATATTAATAATGCTATTTATGGATTAGGACTTCAATTACCTGTATATTTATATTTAAGTAAAAATATGGAGAAAATAAGTAATGTTGAAATAGCGGGATTTTATTTACAAAAAATATTAAATAAAGAAATAGTTAAAGATTATAAACATACATATACTAGTTTGTTAGAAGATGGGTTAAAACTTCAAGGTTATAGTAACGATAATATAGAAATATTAAGAGAACTTGATGATAGTTATGACAATAGTAATATGATTAAATCTTTAAAAACGACTAAAACAGGATTTTATAGTTATTCTAAAGTTATTAATAATGAACAAATTGATAGTTTAATTAATTTAGTTGATAAAAAAATAGAAGAAGCGAGAGATAATATTTTAGATGTTTCATTTGATATAAATCCTAAAAAAATTGGTAAAGAAAACATTGGATGCAAATATTGTAATTTTAATGATATATGTTATATGGAACAAAAAGATATAGTAGAATTAAAAGAATATAAGAATGCCGAATTTTTAGGAGGTGAAACTGATGCCTAGTTGGACAAAAGAACAAAGTTTAGCAATTAACGAAGAAGGAAGTAATATTATCGTTAGTGCGGGAGCAGGTTCTGGAAAAACTGCTGTTTTAAGTGAAAGAGTTATTCGTAAATTAAAAGGTGGAGTACATATTAATGAGCTATTACTTTTAACATTTACTAAGGCTGCTGCCGCTGAAATGAAACAAAGAATTAGAAAAAAAATAACCAAAGAAGAAGACTTGCTTTCAGAACTCGATATGATAGATGCTTCTTATATAACAACATTTGATAGTTTTGCTTTATCCATAGTAAAAAAGTATCATTATTTATTAAATATATCTCCTAACGTTAATATAATAGATGAAGCCATAATAACTATAAAAAAAGAAGAAATAATGAATGAAATATTTGAAAATAAATATTTGATTGAAGATAAATTGTTTCTACATTTAATAGATGATTTTTGTGTTAAAGACGATAAAAATATTCAAAAAGAAATATTAGCAATAAGTAATAAGTTAGATATGCTACCAAACAAAAAAGAATACTTATCTAATTATATAGAAACAAATTTTATTTTAGAAAAAATAGAAGAAGATGTTAATAAGTATGTAGATTTAATAAAAAAAGAAGGAGATAAAATAGAAGGAATATGTAATGAATTATCTAGTTATTTTGATAGTGACTATATGAATAAACTATATGAATCATTAGATAAATTATTAAATGCCAATACTTATGACGAAATAAAAGATTCCTTAAATGTGTCTATCCCTAGAATCCCTAAAGGAACTAGTGATGAAGGTAAAAAAGTTAAAGAAAAACTTAGTGACATTATAAAGAATTTAGGGAAAATGTGTGTATATGAAAATGTCGAATACATAAAAAAAACTATTTTACTTACTAAAGATTACATTAGAGCTATTATTGATATAATTTTAGAATTTGATGATAAAGTAAACGAATTTAAATTTGATAATGATGCGTATGAGTTTAACGATATTGCTTTATTATCAATAAAATTAGTAAGAGAGTTTCCAGAAGTTAGAGAAGAAGTAAAAAATAGTTTTAATGAAATAATGATAGATGAGTATCAGGATACTAATGATTTACAGGAAGAATTTATAAGTTATATATCTAATAATAATGTTTATATGGTTGGGGACATTAAACAATCAATATATCGTTTTAGAAATGCTAACCCTAATATATTTAAAAATAAATATGATAATTATTCTGTAAATAATGGTGGTATTAAAATTGACTTAAATAAAAACTTTAGATCAAGAAGAGAAGTACTTGATAATGTTAATTTGATGTTTAACTTAATTATGAGTGATTTAATTGGGGGAGCAGATTATATAAGTACACATCAAATGGTATTTGGAAATAATGCTTATATAAATGAAGGAAATACTAATCAAAACTATAATATAGATATATTAGAATACAATTATGATAAAGATAGTGGATTTACTATGGAAGAAATAGAATGTTTTATAATTGCAGATGATATAAAAAAGAAAGTAGAATCCCATTATCAAGTGTTTGATAAAGATGAACTTATTCTTAGAGATATAAAATATAGTGATTTTGCGATATTAATAGATAGATCTTCTACTTTTGATTTGTTTAAGAAAATTTTTGAATATAAACAAATACCTTTAAATATTTTGAAAGAAGAAAAAATGAACAATGATAAGGATGTTTATGTTTTAAATAATTTACTTAAATTTGTTATAAAAATAGCTAATCACGAATATGATACAACATTCAAATATTTATTTGTAAGTCTGATGCGTAGTTTTATAATTAATGAGACAGATGATAATATTTTTAAATACTTTTTAAATAATAACTTTAAAGATAATGAGTTATATAAGAAAAGTTATGAAATAAGTAAAAAGATTAATAATATTTCTGTTAATGAACTATTAAACATAATTATAAAAGAATTTGACTTTTATGAAAAATTAATAACAATAGGAAATATAGATACTAGTATAATTAAAATTGATAAAATATTAGATATGGCTAATTCTTTAGGTACGTTAGGGTATACTCCAAGAATGTTTTCAGAACACTTGGATAAATTAGTTAAAGAAAATTATACAATGAAGTATCAGGTAAATAATGATTTTGGAGATGCTGTTAAAATAATGACTATTCATAAATCAAAAGGGCTTGAATATCATGTTTGTTATTTTCCTAATATGTATAAAAGATTTAATCTTGGTGAATTAAATGAAAAAATTTTATATAATAATAAAATAGGAATAGTTACACCATTTTTTGATGAAGGAATTGGTGAAACAATATATAAAACGTTATTAAAAAATGATTATTTATTAGAAGAAATTTCTGAAAAAATAAGACTTTTTTATGTTGCAGTAACTCGTGCTAAAGAAAAAATGGTAGTAGTTTTACCTAACAAAGATATAGATGATTTGGATAACGAAGTAGTTTTGAAAGATGAAAAAAAAGAAGAGTATCGTACTCTTGGGGATTTAATCTATTCAATTAGAAATAGACTTGATGGTTATATTGCTAAAGTAGAACTAGATAAACTGAAAATGTCTAAAGATTATAATATTATTGCGTCAGGTAACTTTGAAAGTAGTATTGAAGGAACTGATACAAAATTGGATGTTAAAAATATAAATATTAGTAATATAGAAATAGAAAGTAGTAGTTTTTCTAAAAAGATGCATGAACTTATAGATGTGGAAACTAAAAATAATATTGAACTAGGTTTAAAGATGCATGAAATATTAGAAAATACAGACTTTAAGAATATGACTAAACTAGATAATCATTTCTATCAAGAAAAAATAGATAAGTTAGTAAATAGTGATTTATTTAAAAATATTAAAGATGCTAAAATATACAAAGAATATGAATTTATATATGTTAAAGATGATACTAAATATCATGGTATAATTGATTTAATGTTAGAATATGATGATCATATTGATATTGTTGATTATAAATTAAAGAATGTTGATGATGATAAATATATTTTACAGTTAAAAGGTTACCAAGAATTTGTAAGAAGTAATAGTGGTAAACCAGTATCTTTATATTTATATTCTATTATAGATTCAGTAATTTTAAAAATTGAGTAATATTAATTACTCTTTTTTCATACCTTTAATTAGGAAAGGGTGGATTATATGAAAAAAATTATACCATTTGAAAAAGAATTAGTATTTAAAACTAAAGTTTGTGAAATAACCGCAATATCAATTGAACATAATTATAAAATGGAAGCTGATGATTTAATAACAGGTAAATTTATTATATCTGGAGAATATAAAATGACTGAAGGAAGTATCAACCGTGAAAAATTTGAATATACAATTCCCTTTGATATAGCGTTAGATTCTAGATATGATACAAATAATATGGTAGTAGATATTGATGACTTTAATTATAGTGTTATTAATAATGACATATTAAAAGTAAAAATTACTTTATATATTGAAGGAGATTTAGTTAAAGCAGAAGAAGTGCCTTTAAAAGAAGTTAAAGAAAACGTAAAAGAAATAACAAAGGAAGAAGAACCAGAAATTGTAAATAGTATTATTTATAATAAAAAAGAAGAAAAAGAGTTAAAAGAAGAAGTAAGAGAATCTAATGAAGAAGAAAAGGAAGTTGAACTTAATGTGGAGAATGTAAACATTAATAATAATGTTAACGATAGTGTTTCGGAAATAAAAAATAGTTTATTTGATAATTTAGATAGTGGTGAAACTTATTCAACATATCATGTTTACATTGTAAAAGAAGATGATACTATTGATAAAATTATGGCTAAATACAATGTAAGTAAAGATGATTTAGCAGATTATAACGACCTTAGTGATATAAAACCAGGCGATAAAGTAATTATTCCTACACCACTTAATGGATAAAGAAATAAGAAGTATAGTTAAAAAAAATGCCCTTGTTCCAAAAAAGCTAACAATTAAAAATAATGTTAGAATAATAGATACGGAAAAAGGGTCTTTTGTATTTAAAAAGAAAGGTAATAATAGGAATGTAGATAATATTTATAAGTATTTAACATCAAGAGCGTTTGATTATTATCCAGAAAAAATAGATGAAACTGATGGGTATGAAATGTATGAGTATATTGAAGACTATAATGAACCAATTGAACAAAAAGCAGTAGATATAATAAACTTATTAACACTTTTACACAGTAAAACTACTTTTTATAAAGAAGTTGACTTTGATTATTATAAAGAAATATATGAAGAATTAGATGGTAGAATAAACTATTTAAATAATTATTATACTGATTTAATAACAGTAATTGAAACTAGTATATATATGTCACCAAGTGACTATTTAATAGCAAGAAATATTGGAAAAATATATGGAATGTTAAATTATTGTCATTATAGTTTAGAAAAATGGTATGAAAAAATAAAGGATAAGAAAAAAATGCGTGTAGTCAATATTCATAATAATGTAACTATTGACCATTATTTAAAAAAAGATAAACCATATTTTATTAGTTGGAACAAAAGTAAGATTGATAGTCCTATATATGATCTATTAATATTTTATAAAAATCATTATTTAGATTTTGACTTTAGTGAATTATTTCTAATGTACGAAAGTAGATATAGATTAACTGAAGATGAGAGATTGCTTTTATTTGTATACATGGCTCTTCCTCCGAAAATGGAAGTTAATGAAAGAGAATATGATTTGTGTAAAAAACATCGTAAAGTTTTAGATTATATTTATAAAACAGATGCTTTAATAGCGGGATATAATAATAAAATTAATAACCAAAAATAGTCCAACATAATAAAGATAAAAATATTAAATATAATATTAATGCTATTATAACATTATAAAAACAAGGAATAAAAAGAGTTAAAATTAATTGGTATGTTAAAACAATAGATATAACTACACATCCAATTAAAGAAAGAAGACGAAACCCAATATATATTCTTAACAAGCCTAGAAAACGATTAAACATAGATTATCACCTAATATAGTATATTCAAGAATGTATAATAGGTTAATTAATAAAAAAGAATAAAAAGTTAAATATAATAGTTGACAACTACAATAATTTACTATATAATTAATAGCGAACAAACGGAAAGAAGATGTATTTGTCTCACCTGATTGCGGAGTAGCAATAGGTAAAAAGCCTAAAAATATTTAAAATGTTTTTTTGGTGTGAGTGAATACAGTTCTTGTATTCATTTTTGTTTATGGAGGTGTTTAATATCGCAAAAGAAAAGTTAAACCTTATAAATGAGCAAATCAGATGTAAGGAAATGATGGTTATTGGACCAAATGGAGAACAATTAGGATTAAAGAGTAGACAAGATGCTTTAACATTAGCAAACTATGCAGGATTTGATTTAGTACTTATGAGTGAGAATTCTAATCCACCTGTATGTAAAATAATGGATTATAATAAATTCCGTTATGAAAAGAAGAAAAAAAGTAAAGAAGCTATGAAAAAGCAAAGAGAAACAATTGTAGATACTAAAGAATTTAGATTATCTGTAACAATTGATAAACACGATTTTGATACTCGTGTAAGAAATGCTCGTAAAAATTTAGAAAAAGGTTCAAAAATTAAAGCTAGTATTCGCTTTAAAGGCCGTCAAATTGCCCATCCAGAACTTGCTAAAGAAGTTCTAGAA
The DNA here is from genome assembly GCA_944368815.1 of uncultured Bacilli bacterium. Lineage (GTDB taxonomy): Bacteria > Bacillota_I > Bacilli_A > RF39 > UBA660 > CALVVX01. The sequence continues at coordinate 27,959 of CALVXD010000005.1, read as the reverse complement.
AAATTTAGTAATGAACTTTCTGATATATCAGAAGTAGAAATTCAACCTAAATTTGAGGGTAGAAGTATTTTTATGCAATTAACACCTAAAAAATAGAAGGAGGACTTATTATGGCAAAAGTTAAGAAAAATAAAATGAAAACTCATAAAGCAAGTGCAAAAGTATTTAGAAAAAGAAAAAGTGGTTCTATTAAAATTACAAGACAAGGAATATTACATAATACAGGTAAAAATTCATCAAAAAGAGCAAGACAAAAGAGAAATGGAAGCACATTACACAAATCAGATTATAAGAGAATTAAAGATCTAATATAGTATTAAGGAGGAAACAGTATGACAAGAGTTAAAGGTGGCACAGTAGCACGTGCTAGAAGAAAAAAAGTATTAAAAGAAGCAAAAGGTTATTTTGGTAGTAAACATAGATTATATAAAACTGCTCATGAACAATTAATGCATTCAGGACAATATGCATTTAGAGATAGAAGACAAAATAAGAGAAACTTTAGAAAATTATGGATTACAAGAATTAATGCTGCTTGTAGAGAAAATGAAATTTCATATTCTAGATTTATTGAAGGATTAAATAAAGCAGGTATTGAAATTAACAGAAAAATGTTAAGCGAAATTGCAATTAATGACAGTGCATCATTTACAGAAATGGTTAAAATTGCAAAAGATGCTTTAAATGGTAAAAAATATGAACCAAAAGCAGCAGAAACTAAAGCAGAAAAGAAATCTGAAGAAAAAGTAGAAGTTAAAGAAAAGAAAACTACTGAAAAGAAAGAAACAGTAAAAAAAGCACCAGCAACTAAAACAACTACAAAAACTTCTGCAGCAAAAAAGACAACTAAAAAAGAAGAAAAATAAAATATTAGGCAAAACTAATATTTTTTTCTTTTTAAAAGGTATACAAAAAAATAAAAATGTAGTAAAATTAACATAGATAAATTGGAGGTTGTTTTAGATGGTAAGAGATGTAATTTATGATATATTACCAGATATTTGGCCAATGGTAATTATTATAACAGTAATAGTATCAACATTAAGACTTGCATATGTAACTAGAAATAAAAAGAGTTTTTGCTTATATAAAGAATTACTAGGTTTAATGTTTATGATTTATATACTGTGTTTGTTCCATGTAGTTACTTTTCAAGATGTAAATTATGGAACTAATAATTTTATACCTTTTAAAGAAATACTTAGATATGATGTAGGAAGTTATAAATTTATAAGAAATATTATTGGCAATATTGTTATGTTTATACCATATGGATTCTTTGCTTCATATTATTTAAAAAATAGGAAGTTTGGAACAATTGCTTTTCTTACACTTATTGTATCGACAACAATTGAATTTGTTCAAATGTACATAGGAAGAGTTTTTGATATAGATGATATTATATTAAACTTAGTTGGAGGTATAGTAGGATTTCTATTATTTGTAGGATTAGATGCTATACAATCTAAATTACCAAAAGTATTTAGTAGTAATTGGTTTTTAAATTTAGTAGTAATAATATTAATAATTTTAATGGTTGTATATTTATTTAATATAAATATATTTGGATTATATAAGTTAGGGTGGATTTAATGTTTGAAATAATAAATAATTATGATAAAGAAATTAAAGAATTAGATATATTACAAGGTTATATTGATTTTGTTGTAAAAGAAGAGCATTTAGAAAATTGCCTTTTTAATATTATCTTAATAGATAATAAAGAAATAAAAGAAATTAATCGTAAGTATCGTAATATTGATAGAGAAACAGATGTAATAACTTTTGCATTAGAAGATAATGAAGATAATGTAAAAGGAATGGAATTTAGAGTTTTAGGGGATATATATATATCAATTGATAAGACTTATGAACAAGCAGAATTATATGGACATTCTGTAAAAAGAGAATTATGTTTTTTAGCAACTCATGGTATTCTTCATTTACTTGGTTATGATCACATGAATGAAGAAGAAGAAAAAATAATGTTTAAAAGACAGGAGGAGTTACTTAATGCATACGAAATACAAAGATAAATCTTTTCTTCGTGGTGTTAGATACTGTTTAGAAGGAATATCTTACACATTTAAAAATGAAAGAAACTTTAGAATAGAAACAATATTGGGTATAATAGCAGTAATATTAAGTTTTTTACTTAAAATATCAATATTAGAGTGGGTAGTAGTAGTACTTCTTATTAATTTAGTTTTAGTATTAGAACTACTTAATACTGCATTTGAGTCAGTAGTAGATTTATATACTCAAGAATATAATAAAATAGCTAAAGCTTGTAAAGATGTAGCAGCGGCTGCAGTACTTACAGCATCTATATTTTCTTTAGTTATAGGAATACTTATATTTGCACCTAAAATAATGGAGGTAATAAAATGAAAGACAAATTATTAGAATTATTAAATAAGGCTTATGCACCATATTCAAAATTTAGAGTAAGTGCAATATTAGAAACTACTGATAATAATATTTATACTGGTGTTAATATTGAAAATGCATCATATGGTGCAACTGTATGTGCTGAGAGGGTAGCTATATTTAAAGCAGTAAGTGAAGGATATAGAAAAGGTGACTTTAAAAGATTACATGTAATGGTAGATAGTCCTAAAATAAGTAGTTGTTGTTTTATGTGTAGACAAGTATTTAGCGAATTTTTTAATAATGACACAGAAATAATTTTATATAATAATAAAGGTGAATTTAAGACATATACAAAAGAAAAATTATGCCCTCTACCTTTTGATAGTGAAGACTTAGATGTTTAGTACAGGAGGTTTTTATGAAAAGTGGATTTATTGGATTAGTAGGAAGACCTAATGTCGGGAAAAGCACATTATTAAATAGTATAATTGGAAGAAAAGTTGCGATTACTTCAAATAAACCTCAAACAACAAGAAATAATATACAAGGAATATATACTGATGGAGACTATCAAATGGTATTCGTAGATACTCCAGGAATACATAAAGCTAAACATAAATTAGGAAAAGTTTTAAATAAACAAGCATTCTTTTCAATAAATGATGTAGACATTATTTTATTTCTAGTAGATATAACTGAAAAGTTAGGATCTGGAGATAAATTTATAATAGAAATGTTTAAAGAAATTAATAAACCAGTAATATTAATTTTAAATAAAATTGATAAATTACCTAAAGAGGAAATATTATTGAAAATAGATGAATACAAAGACTTGTATAATTTTGATGAGATAGTTCCCGTTTCAGCATTAAAAAGAGAAAATGTGAGTCACTTAATAGATGTGTTAAAAAAATATCTACCTGATACAATAAAATATTTTGATGATAATACAGTTACTAATGTAGATGTTACTTTTATGATAAGTGAGTACATTAGAGAAAAAGTATTAGAACTTACTAATGAAGAAGTTCCTCATTCTACTACTTGCATTGTCGAAAATATTGAAGAAGATAATAACGCGATTATAATTAATGCATCTATTATAGTAGATAGAGATAATTTAAAAAAGATAATTATTGGTAAAAATGGAAGTATGATAAAAGAAATAGGAATTAGAGCCAGAAAAGATATTGAAGAGTTATTAAATAAAAAAGTTTATTTAGACTTATTTGTTAAAGTAATACCTAAATGGCGTGATAAAGATAAAATATTAAATGAAATTGGATTTAAAGACTTTAATAATGAATAAAAAATATATTATTACCTCAATATATAATAGAGGTGATAAAAATGACTAAAAAAGAACTATGGAAAAAATTTAAAGAAACTGGAAAAATTGAATATTATTTAGAATATAAGAAAATGTAGTAAAGAGTGATTAATTTGATAAAGAAAGTAGAAGGAATAGTAATAAGTGAAATACCATATCATGAAACAAGTAAAATTATTAATGTTTTAACTAAAGAAGATGGACTTATTGGTATAGTAGCAAAAGGTGCAATGCGCCCAAAAAGTCCTTATATGGGACTTACAAGTAAGCTTACTTATGGTTATTTTCATATTAATTATCGCGATAATCTTTCTTCATTAATTGAAGTAGATTTAATTGATAGTTTTAAAAATATAAAGAAAGACTTAATAAAAATGAGTTATTCAATATATTTAACAGATTTAGTTAATCAAGTTTATAAACATGAACAAAATAAAGAGATATATTCTAATTATATAGCTAGTTTAATTAAAATAAATGAAGGTTTTGATCCATTAGTAATTACCAATATTTTAGAATTAAAAATGTTAGATTATCTAGGAATAAGACCTTGTATAGATAAATGTGTAAATTGTCATAATACATCTGATATTGTGACTATTTCTAGTTATCGTGGTGGTTATCTTTGCAAAAATTGTCTAAATAACGAAAAAATAGTTAATATAAAGACTATTAAATTGTTAAGAATGTTTTATTATGTAGACATTTCTAAGATTGAGAAATTAGAAATATCAGAGAACATAAAAAAAGAATTAAATATGTTTATTGATGATTATTATGATCGATATTCGGGTTTATATTTGAAAAGTAAACAGTTTTTAAATAAGATTAGTTAGGATGTGTTAAATATGGAAGAATATAAATATCTTTTAATACCTTTTATATCAGTAATTATTGCTCAAATTATAAAAACTATTATTGAAACAATAAGTACAAAAAAGTTTTCGCTTGAAAGATTATTTAGTGGAGCAGGTGGTATGCCATCAGCACATACTGTTATAGTAATTTCACTTACAACACTTATGTATATAGATTACGGTGTAAGTTCAGCACAATTTGCAATAAGTTTGATATTTAGTTTGATTGTAATGTATGATGCGATGGGAATAAGATATGAAACTGGTAAACAAGCAGAAATAATAAATGAACTTGCTGAAAAAGCTCATTTAAAAAATGGATTTGAAACTTTAAAAGAAAAAATAGGTCATAAACCAATTGAAGTATTGATGGGGGCTATAACAGGCATAATATTAACTTGTATATTACATGTTGCCTTTTTCTAAGGAATATGTTATAATTTTTCAAGTGATGGAAATGAAAGAAAGTAATACTACAAATGTAATAGATGGTGATTTGTTAACAATTATTGATAAGTTAAGAATTGAAAAAATTAATACTGAAAATATTATTGGAACCCAAAATGATGTTTTTAAATATAATGGTGTTGAGTATTCTATTATTTCAATGTTACCTGGTGTTGTAGGATGCCAATTATTAATTGAATACAAAGATATAATAAAATTTGAAGAAAAAGTTAAAACTATAAAGAATATATCTTTATTAATTGGAAATGTTGCAATTTCGCTTCCTATTAATGTAGGAAAAAAAGAAATAAAAAATATACGCACTTATAATAGCTTAAGTACAAGAAAAAGCATTGATACAAAAAGAAAAGATTTTGTATTAAATTATAGGTCTACATTTTCATCAGACTTATTGGAATTAATCGAAAAATTAATTGTCAATTTAATTTTAGATAAGGAATTAGTTCCGATATACAGTGAATATTATAATTTTTGTTTAGAAGTAGAAAAACATAGACAAATAAATTTAAGTAATAAAATAAGGAAAATAAGTTAAAAGCGAAGATGAGCTTGGAAACTCGGAGCTATATATATAAAGAGATTCTTATGAATAAATAAGGTGGAACCGCGGCGTATGTCGTCCTTATATTGTAAGAATCTTTTTGTTTGTATATAAGGAAGGATGATAATATGGAAAAATTAACTATGGATAAGCTTGTTAGTTATTGCAAGCAAAATGGAATTATATTTCAAGGAAGTGAAATATATGGAGGATTATCTAATACTTGGGACTATGGACCAATTGGTATGCTTATTAAAAACAATTTAAAAAATGCTTGGTTAAAGAAATTTGTTCAAGAAGATGAAAATAATGTAGGACTTGATTCAGCAATACTTATGAATCCAAAAGTATGGGAAGCAAGTGGACATTTAACTACTTTTTCAGATCCTTTAATTGATTGTAAGCATTGCAAAACAAGACATAGAGCGGACAAATTAATTGAGGAACACGATCATATTGATGCCGGTGGTATGTCTAATGAAGAATTAATCAATTACATAAAAGAACATAATATAGTATGTCCTAATTGTGGTAAATTAGATTATACTGAGATAAGACAATTTAATTTAATGTTTAAAACATTTCAAGGAGTAACAGAAGACTCTAAAAGTACTATATATTTAAGACCAGAAACTGCTCAAGGTATATTTGCTAACTTTTTAAGTGTTCAAAGAAGTATGAGATTAAAAGTGCCTTTTGGAATAGCTCAAGTAGGTAAAAGTTTTAGAAATGAAATAACACCAGGAAACTTTATATTTAGAGTTAGAGAGTTTGAACAAATGGAACTTGAATTTTTCTGTAAGCCAGGTACAGAACTTGATTGGTTTAAACATTATAAAGAATATTGTAAGAATTTCTTAATTAGTCTAGGTATTAGTGAAGAACATTTAAGACTTAGAGATCACTCTAAAGAAGAATTATCGTTCTATAGTAATGCTACTACTGATATTGAATATTTATTCCCATTTGGATTTGGAGAACTATGGGGAATAGCAAGTAGAACTAATTATGATTTATCACAACACGAGAAGTACTCTAATGTAAGTCAAGAATATTTAGACCCAGAAACTAATGAAAAATATATTCCTTACGTAATAGAACCTTCTTTAGGATTAGAAAGACTCTTCTTAACAGTATTATGTGAAGCATATAATGTTGAAACTTTGGAAGATGGAAGTGAAAGAGAAGTATTAAAAATACATCCATATCTAGCACCATATAAAGTAGCAGTACTTCCTTTAGTTAAGAAATTTCATACAGAAAAAGCTAAAGAAATATATAAGAAACTATCTAAACATTTTATGGTATCTTATGATGAAACAGCCTCTATTGGTAAAAGATATAGAAGACAAGATATGATAGGTACTCCATATTGTATAACAATAGACGATAATACATTAAATGAAGGAACTGTAACTATAAGAGAAAGAGATACTATGAAACAAATTACTTTAAAATTAGATGAAGTAGAAGAATATATAAGAAAGAATATTGAATTTTAATATTCTTTTTTTAAATACTTATTTACATAATAAATATGGTGAATTGTTACGAATAATACATTAGATATAGAAGCAATAATAAGTCCCCATATTCCTACTTTTAAGTAAGAGATGACTCCTAGTAATATAGTTCTAATAATACTACCAATTAAAGTTCCATACATGGCATCTTTTGCTTTACCCATAGCAAGTAATGTTGAAGTAAGTGGTGCTTGGATATAATGAAGAATAAAGAATGGTGCGATTATTTTTATATAGTTAACGCCTAAAGTAGTATTATATATAAATTTTAAAGGTACTTCGGGAATAAATATAAATATTAATGTACAAGGAATACCTATTAATAAAGAAAACATAATTGCTTGTTTAATTTTACTTTTAGTATAATTATAATTTCTATGATAGTAAGAATTAGATACAACAGGAAGTAGAGCATTAGATATAGCCATAGTAAAAAATGAAGGGAGAAGTAAAATAGGAAATACATAACCGTTAATTACCCCATATTCAAAAGTAATATATTCGTTAGAGTATCCCACACTAAGTAGTACAAATGATAAAATAATAGGCTCTAAAAAATAAGAAATAGATCCAATAAATCTTGATGAAGTAGTAGGGATACTAATACTAAGTAAATCTTTAACAATATATTTATTATATTTAAAGTCTTCTTTATTAATTTTTACGTGTTTAGGCATAAATAATAACATAGTAATGGAACTAGCAAATTCACTAACTATATTAATTAATACAACACCAGTAATAGCAATATTTAGTCCATATTTAAGTAAACTAGGAATAAAGAATATAGTTAATAAGAGTCTTACTATTTGTTCTACTATATTAGATAGAGTATGGGGAAACATTTTCTCTTTACCAAAGAAAAATCCTTTTAATATTCCTGATAAGCATATAAAAGGAAGAGTTAATCCAATAGCCATAATAGGATAATAAGTATCCGTATTATTAATTAAATATTTTGATAAAAATGGAGCAATTATAAATAAAATAAACATTAAAATTATATTAAATACTAAAGTAATAGGAATAGTAGATAATACTATTTTTTTATTACTTCTAGTGTTTTCACTGACAAGTTTTGATATAGAAGTAGGAAGACCTAATGTTGATAAAGTTATAAATAAATTAAAGGTAGGTAGAACTAACATATATAGTCCAATACCTTCAGTAGATACAACTCTAGTTAAAACAATTCTAATTACCATACTAAGTATTTTAGTAATAAAGCCTCCAATTATTAAGATAATAGTAGATTTAATAAATTTGCTTTTCATTGTATCACCAATTAAATATATGAAATAATATAGAAAAAAATAGCAACTTGATAAATTAAAAAAAATATATTATAATTTGTTTAGGAGGTATTTTATATGAGTTATGAATCTAATGAAAGAAAAGCATATAATGATAAAATGGTCGAAGAGGAAATAAGAAGAAAAGAAGAAAAGGCTAAATATTTTGATCAAAAATTGGAAGCAGAAATGAGAAGAAAAGAAGCAGATGCAGCTTTTGATAGAGCAAGACAAGATAGAGAATTTTTAAAGGATGTTAGTACTAACCAATTTTTATTAGAACAAGCAGATAAAAAAAGAGCAATGGATTATGCTACTAGTCAATATTTTTTGGATAGAGAATTAGGAAGACAAAAATCAGCGTCTAAGGATTCACAATATTCATTAGAGCAAGAACTTCAAAGATTAGAAAGTCATTTGCCTAAAAAATATGAAAGTTTGGAAAGTTTTGTACAAGAGATTTTAGGTAAATATCCTTCAATTAATTTAAAAGATTTTTATCAAATATTAAGTGAGAAGCAATCAAGTAACCAATACATACGAAATTTTTCAAATGAAGAATTAGAAGAATTAATAAATAAATATTTTGCTGGTAAAAATAATCAGGGAAGAAGAAGATAAAACTTACTTCTTTTTCTTTATTTTAAGTCTTTTAAAAATAACTAAAATAGTATATAATGTTATTGGTGAATAAGTATGGATGAATATAAAAGTCAGAAAGAATTATATTTAGCATTAGTACCTGCTTTAAATGTTAAAATGCGAATTATTAGAAATAGTGAATATAATTATATAAAAAAAGAAGATATATGGAATTATTTAAGAACTAATAAATGGTGTAAAGATATTAATTTATGTATATCAGAAATGGTTAATGATATTATTAATGTCGAAGAAAGATTAATTGATAAATATTTAAAAGATAAATTAAATAAAGAAGAAAAAGAAATATTATAGTAAGGAGTAAAATTATGGAAATTATAATAGGGATATTGGTAGTAGCCATCATTTTATTTATAGTAATGGCTAGGGTTAAAAATAAGAATGTTAAATTCATATTAGGAATTATTGGATGTATAGGTATAGTATCTTCTTGTGTATTATCTTATAAACCGCTTTTTAATAATTTAAATTATGGGTTAGACTTGCAAGGAGGCTTCGAAGTTTTATACGAAGTAAGTCCCCTTGAAGAAGGACAGGAATTAGATAGTGATATGGTATATAACACTTATAAAGCAATATTAAAAAGAATTGATATATTAGGTGTTAGTGAACCAGAAATTACTATTGAGGGAGAAAATCATATAAGAATTCGCCTAGCAGGTGTTAAAAATGTTGAAGAAGCAAGAGAAACAATATCTTCAACAGCAGTTCTTTCCTTTAGAGATTCATCAGATAATTTACTTATGACTTCTTCTGTTTTAGGGGGAAATGCTAAAGTAACAACTGACCAATATGGAAAACCTGCTGTTAGTTTATCTATTAAAGATAAAGATACTTTTTATGAAGTTACTAATAAAGTAAAAGATATGACTAATAATGTTATCGTTATATGGTTAGATTATGATGCTAGTGAAGATAGTTATTTGAAAGAAAAAGATAATTGTGGATCGCTTAGCAATTCTAAATGTTTATCAGCTGCTACAGTAAATGAAGCTTTTGCATCAGATGTAATTATTCAAGGTAATTTTACCGAAGAAGAAGCAAAGAGTCTAGTAGAACTTATTAATTCAGGAGCACTTCCTACAAAATTAGAAGAAATATCATCAAGAACAGTAGAAGCAACTTACGGTAGTGCATCACTTACAAATACAATGATCGCAGGCTTTATTGGGCTCGCTCTTGTATGTATATTAATGACTGTTATATATAAGTTTTCAGGACTTATTGCTAGTATGAATCTTGTAATTTATGCAATTCTATCATTCTTGATATTCTATCTAATTGAAGGAGTATTAACACTTCCAGGAATTGCGGCAATGCTTTTAGGAATAGGAATGGCAGTAGATGCTTCAGTTATTAGTTATGAAAGAATTAAAGAACAATTAAAAAGAGGTGCGTCTTTAAAAGAAGCATTCCTTGTTGGTAATAAATCATCATTTACAAGTATAATTGATGCTAACTTAACAACAATAATTGCAGCTATTATCTTATTCATATTTGGACAAAGTTCTGTTAAAGGATTCGCAACTATGCTTATTATTAATATAATAGTAACAGTAATTATAATGATATTCTTCGCAAGATTTATATTAGGATTATTTGTTAATTCTAACTTCTTTAATAATAAATTATGGCTATTTATTGGAGTTAAGAAAAAACAAATAGTTAAAAGTGATGAAGTTCATGTTCCATTTAAGAAGTTGCAATTCTATAAAAATAGAAAAATATATTTTGGTATAACTTTTGCTGTTATATTAATATCAGTAATTGGAATAATATTCACAGGATTTAATTTAGGAGTAGATTTTACTGGTGGTACTAATATTACAGTTAATACTAATAATGATACTAATATAAATGAAATAAAAGAAGAAATAATTAAAGATTATACGTTTAAAAAAGAAGAAAAAACAAATAGTAGTTATACAATAATAATTGATGAAGTATTAAATAAAGAAGAAATAAATGCTTTAAACAGTAAATTAACTAATGATTTTAATACTACTACTGATATATATGTAGTTAGCCAAATAGTAAAACAAGAGCTTACTAAAAATGCCATAATATCACTAATATTAGCGTCACTTGGAATAATTTTATATATTAGTTTTAGATTTAAATTTAATTATGCAGTATCTGGTGTACTTGCTTTAGTACATGATACTTTAATTGTAATATTATTCTTTGGATTATTTAATATTGAAATTACTTCAATATTTATTGCGGCAATCCTAACAATTATTGGATACTCAATAAATGCTACGATAGTAACTTTTGATATGATAAGAGAAAAATATAATAGCAAATTTAAAAATAGATTACCTAAAGATAAAGAATTAGAAGAAATAGTAGATGATTCTATTAGACTTACATTATTTAGAAGTATTTTAACAACAGTAACTACAATACTTCCTGTTATATGTTTAATGTTATTTGGAGCTAAAGAAATAATAAACTTTAATATAGCATTATTAATTGGATTTATCGCGGGTCTATATTCTTCAGTATTTATATCTAACCAAATATGGTTATATTTAAAGAAAAAGAGCATTAAAGCGCCAAAGAAAAAAGATGATGATGACAAAGAATTAGAAGAATTAAAAGTTAAAGGAATTAACTGTTAATTCTTTTTTTTGTTTTACATTGGTAAAGTTACTGTTTATGGTTTAAAATGACCGTTGCCCGAGTAAGATAATATTGGCAAAATCCGAGTAAGCGAAGCGTGTGCGGGCAGCTTTTTGCATTAATTTTAATAATCACTGCATGAATTTTACTCGAAAGAAGTAATTCCTTCTTTTTTTTACTTATAATATATATAGGAGGACGAAGAAAGGAGGAATATGAAACAGATAAAAAAATATAAATATTTAATTACAATTATTTTAATTTTATTAATAATTATATTAGGAATAATCATTAAAATTAATTTAACAAAAGATAAAGAACTAACTATAGATAATGAAATATTTAGTTATGATACTGAAGAAGAAGATAAAGAAAAGATTTCTGAATATAAAGTAGATATTAAAGGGGCTATAGTTAATCCTGGAGTATATATTGGTAATGATAATACAAGGGTAATAGATGTAATTGATATGGCAGGAGGATTACTTGAAAATTCTGATATAACTGTAATTAATCTATCTAAAAAAGTTTTTGATGAAATGGTAATAATTATTTATACAAAAGAAGAAGTTGAAAAAATGCTAAATGGTGAAGAAATCAATTATGATAATATAATTACTGATAAAGAAATATTATTTCCTGATATTAAAAATGATGCGGTTATAGAAGAAGAAACAAGTACTAGTAATAATGAAAGTATTAAAGAAGAAACTAAAACTGAAGAAATATCAATTGTAAATATAAATACTGCTAGTATTTCTGAATTAGATAGTTTACCAGGAATAGGAACTAGTAAAGCTCAAAACATAATTGATTATAGAAATATTAATGGTAAATTTGGGTCTATTGAAGAAATACTTAATGTAAATGGAATAGGCACTGCAATTTATGAACAGATTAAAGCATATATTACGGTCTAGATACATATTTAAAATAATATTTTTATTAAGTATAATTTATGTTATTGTTGTAACTAAATGTATTACTTATCAAAGTAAATATAATATAAGTGATAACACATTTATAGTTAAAGTATTAGAAATAGAAAAAGATGAAGATAAAATAATTATGTTAGTAAAAGGGAAAGAATTATTAAAAGCAACTTATTATTATAAAAATAATAAAGAATATAATGATATATCTTTAGGGGATATAATTGAAATAAAAGGGGAATTAGAAGAACCTAGTAGTAATACAGTATCAAACACTTTTAATTATAAAAAGTATTTATATAATAAAAAGATTTACTTTACTTTAGATATAAATAGTATTAAAAAAATAGAAAATAATACTGACTTAATATACTATATAAAAAGTATTATATCTAATAGAATAAATAATATAACTAAAAGTAGCCCATATTTACAAACATTTATTTTAGGGGATAAATCATATATGGATGATAATATTAATAATACATATAGAGATAATGGAATATCGCATTTGTTTTCAATATCAGGAATGCATATTAGTTTAATATCAGGAATTTTATTTTATTTAATAAAAAGAATCTCTTATAATAACTATTATAATTATGGAGTAGTGATTACTTTTTTACTTATATATACTTTTATATTAGGTATGATCGCATCAGTACTTAGAACGATAGTTATGTATATATTATTTGCTATTAATAAATTATTTAATTTAAAAATAAAAAACACTGATTTAATGTTATTTGTATTAGTAATATGTATTATTATAAATCCATTTATTATTTATGATATAGGTTTTCAATATTCATATATTATTAGTTTTACATTAATAATTTTAAGAGATAAAATAAAGAAAATTAATAATTATGTCTTAAAGAGTTTATATATATCATATATTACTTTTATAGTATCTTTTCCTATAACTATTTATAATTTTTATCAAGTAAATATTATATCAATACCACTAAATGTTATAGTAATTCCATTAGTAAGTATAATTATATTTCCATTATCAATGATAACTTTCATTTCCCCTTTTTTAGATAACTTATTATATATATTAATTAAATTTTTAGAGTTTATTTCTATAAACATAGATAAAATAGAATGTACTAAAATAATATTTTCTAAGCCAACTATACTAGTTATTATTTTGTATTATATATTAATTTATATATCATTTTATAAAAGAAAATATTTAATATTTTTGATTATACTATTATTATTTCATAAATGTTATAAATATATTTATTCAAGCATGAATATAACTTTTTTAGATGTTGGACAAGGAGACTCAATATTAATAAGTTTTCCTTATAACAAAGGCAATATATTAATAGATACAGGAGGCATATATAGTTCTAGTTATAGTATTACTAAAAATGAAACAATTCCATATTTAAAGAGCTTAGGAATAACACATCTAGACTATTTAATTATTACGCATGGAGATTATGACCATATGGGAGAATCTATTAATTTAGTTAATAAGTTTAAAGTTAATAAAGTTATATTTAATATTGGTAATTATAATGATTTAGAACTTGAATTAATTAATACATTAAAAGAAAAAAACATTAAATATTATCAAAATATAAAAAAAATAAGTATAGATAGTAATATATTATATTTTCTAAATACTAAAGAATATAATGATGAGAATGACAACTCTAGTGTTATATATTTAAATTATAATAACATCAAGTTTTTATTTATGGGAGACTCCGGTATAAATAGAGAAAGTGATATTCTAAAAAAATATAGTCTTAATAATATTGATATATTAAAAGTAGGTCATCATGGAAGTAATACTAGTTCTAGTAAATATTTTATAGATAAGATAAATCCTAAATATAGTATTATATCTGTTGGTAAAAATAATTGGTATGGGCATCCCAACGCTGAAGTATTAGATAATTTAGATAATAGCAAAATATACAGGACAGATATGGATGGCAGTATTATATTAAAAGTTAAGAGTGATAAATTAGAAATAAAAGCATTTACACAAAAGAAAGTGGTGAGAAATGAACTATTACAATGAAATAAAAAAGCAAATTATAAATAATGAGATTACAAAAAAAGTAAAAGATTATAGTAAAAATAAAAGTGATTTACAAACTTATTATAATATAGGTAAAATACTTGCCGAAGCTGGGAAACATTATGGCGAAGGTATAATAAAGGAATATTCAAAGAAATTGACACTAGAGTTAGGAAAAAAATATAAACCATCTCTTTTATATAAAATAAAGCAGTTTTATGATATATATGAAAAAGTCCCGACAATGTCGGGAAATTTAACATGGAGTCATTGGTATGAAATGTTATCTATAAAAGAAATTGATAAAATTGTATATTATGTTAATCAATGTGAAATTAATAATTTAAATGTAAGAGATTTAAGAAGTAAAATAAAATCTCAAGAATATGAGAGATTACCTAAAGATACTAGAAATAAAATAATTAAAAAAGACAAATTTAAAGTAGAAGATTTTGTAAAAAATCCAATATTAATAAAAAATAGTTATAATTATAATGAAATATCAGAAAAGTTATTAAAACAATTAATATTAGAGGATATAGATAATTTTTTATTAGAATTAGGAAATAATTTTAGTTATATTGGCAATGAATATAAAATTAAAGTTGGCAATAGTTATAATTATATAGATTTACTTTTATATAATATAGAATTTAATTGCTATGTTGTAGTAGAACTAAAAATAACCGAATTAAAGAAAGAATATATAGAACAAATACAAATATATATGAATTATATAGATAATAATTTAAGAAAAATTCATCAAGATAAAACTATAGGAATAATTATTTGTAAAAAAGATAATAAATTTATAATGGAATATTGTAGTGATGATAGGATACTATCTAGGGAATATGAATTGTTGTAATTTATATCTTATGAATAGTTATTATTATATTATGTAATAAATATTTAAAAATATAATATACTATATATGGAAGTATAAATATAAATTTGAGCTAAATCATTATACATCATAAAGTACCCAGCATAATATATATTAGTCGTGGGTACGCGTGCTACTCGCGTTTAATATAGATGAAGAACTAATAAATTTAGTTCTTTTATTATGTAAATTCTTGCTATTTTTTTAATTTTAGTATATAATTATCTAGCAGGTGATTTTATGATTATTGATTTAAGTAGTTTAGTAACTAATTTAAAAGAATGTATTGATATTGACGAGTGTGTTGATATAGCTTCAGTTGATTTATCTAATACAAATATTAGAAAATTAAATAATACTTATTTCAAAGGTAAAATTACGAGAATAAGTGATGATACATTTTCTATAAATGGGGTATTAAGTGGTACAATGGTACTTCCTGATGATGTTACTCTAGAAGATGTAGATTACAATTATGAAATCCAAATTGATGAAAATTTTGGAGAAAATACTGAAAATAATGAAAATAATATTGAAATTGTGCAAAATACTATTGATATTCTTCCTTTTTTATGGCAAAATATAATAGTAGAAATTCCTTTAAAGGTTGTTGGCGATAAAAATAGAAATAAAACAACCAAAGGAAATGGATGGCGACTTATTAGTGAAGACGAAGTTAACACTGATAATAATTCACCATTTAGTGATTTGCAAAAATTATTAGATTCAAAAGGAAGGAGTGAATAATATGGCAGTTCCATTTAGAAAAGTAAGTAAAACTAGAAGAGATATGAGAAGAACTCATTATAAAATTACTGCTAATGGATTAGTTAAATGCCCTAATTGTGGTGAAATGATTAGACCACATCGTGCATGTCCAAAATGTGGTTTTTATAAAGGAGAACAAAAAGTAACAAATGAATAGATATTTGTTATTTTTTTTACATTTTTTGGCTATTATATAAATAGAACTTGTGTTATAATAAGACCAATGGGGGAATAAATATGAAAATAAATGAAAAAACTAAAGAATTATTATTGATTGTAACTTATGCAATTGTATTAATATTTGCTTTATTTAATTTAAAAACAATGTTTGGAATAATTATATATATTCTTAAATTGTTTATGCCTTTTATAATAGGAATAGGTATTGCATTTATATTAAATATTTTACTTAAAATAATTGAAACAAAAGTGTATCCTAAAATATTTAAAAAGAAGACTAAAAGAAGTGAAAAACTAAAAAGACCAATATGTTTAGTGTCAGTTATGATATTAGTAATAGCCTTAATATCATTAATATTTAAATTAGTTATTCCAGAATTTATAAATGCCGTTGAAATATTTAGTGAAAGTTTACCTAAATATACAGAAATAATTGAAGACTATTTAGAAGAAAAAGAATTTAGTGAAGAAAATATTAAAATGGTAACAGATACATTAAATGAAGTGCAAAAGAAAGCTACTAGCTTTGTAATGACAAATACTGATGAAATTGCAGAAAGAATATTTGATATGGCTACTAAGGTAGTAGGATATATTGTAAATGGAGTAATAGCTTTAGTGTTTGCATTGTATATTTTAGCGCAAAAAGAAAAATTTACTTATCAAGTAAATAAAGTAATGAAAGCATTCCTTGATAAAAAAATTATAGATAAAATAGATACTGTTGTTGGAATAATTAATAAAGCATTTTATAATTTTGCATCAGGTCAATTTGTTGAAGCGTTAATAATTGGAATTTTATGCTTTATAGGTATGATTATTCTTAGAATACCTTATGCACCAACTATTTCTGTATTAGTAGCTTTTACTGCACTAATTCCTATGTTTGGAGCATTTATAGGAACTATAATTGGAGCATTCTTAATTCTAATGATAGATCCAATTAAAGCTATAATATTTGTTATATTCATAATAATATTACAACAATTTGAAGGTAATTTAATATATCCAAAAGTTGTAGGAAAATCTGTTGGACTTCCGGGAATTTTGGTACTTGTAGCAGTAACAATTGGAGCCTCTACTTTTGGAATAATCGGAATGATTATAAGTGTACCACTTTGTGCGATATTATATGGTGTACTTGTAAACATTACAAATGAAAGATTAAAGAAGCAAGGATAGCTTCTTTTTTACTTTACATATATTAAAAAAAAGATTTATAAAATTTCGGTAACATGATATAATTATAATAGAAGGTAGGGAAAATATGAGTAAGTATGATGAAAAAAGAGCAATTAATGATATTAGATTGTTAGCGCTTGATATGATAAATGAAGCAGGAAGTGGACATCCTGGAATAGCATTAGGAGCTGCTCCTATATTATATACTTTATTTAAAAATCATCTTAATTTTGATTTAGAAAGAAAAGATTGGATTAATAGAGACCGTTTTGTATTATCAGCAGGTCATGGTTCAGCTTTATTATATGCCACATTATTTTATTTAACAGATGATTATAACATGGTTGATTTAAGAAACTTTAGAAAAATAGATTCAATGACTCCGGGTCATCCAGAATATGATATCAATCATAGAATAGAGACAACTACCGGCCCTTTAGGTCAAGGTTTTGCTAATGCTGTTGGTATGGCTATGGCTTCTAAATATTTAGGATCTATTTACAATGATAAAAATACTACGTTATTTGATAATTATGTATATGTATTATGTGGTGATGGTGACTTGATGGAAGGTATTTCTTATGAAGCAGCATCTCTTGCAGGCAATCTTGAACTTGATAATTTAATTGTATTATATGACTCAAATAATGTATCTTTAGACGGAAATATTTCTAAAACATTCACAGATGATATTGGTGGAAGATTTTTATCCCAAGGATGGAACGTTTTAGAGGTTAAGGATGGAGAAAAAATAAAAGATATTGATAAAGCTATAAATACTGCTAAAAAAAGTGATTCTCCAACATTAATTATTATAAATACTACTATTGGTAAATATTCTAAATATGAAAATACTAATAAAATTCATGGAAAATTAGAAAAAGAAGATTTAGAAGGTATTCGCGAAAAATTAGGATGGCAAGGAGACTTTATGTATGATAAAGATAATATGTTTATGTGTAGAGCTCTTGTCAAAAATAGAGTAGCATCACTATATGCTAGTTGGTATAGTGAATACGAAACTTTTGTAAATAATAATGAAGATGAAGAAGTAGATAAGTTAAATGCAATTATTAATAATGAAAAAATAGCATTACAACTTGATAAAGTTATAGATACTTCTAAATTGTTTGTAGATAAATCTTTAAGAGATATTAATTATCAAATTATGAATGTAATATCAGCTTTTGTTCCTAATTTTGTTGGAGGTAGTGCAGATTTAGTAAATTCTACTAAAACATATTTAAAGAATAAAGAAGACTTTAGTAGTGATAATTATAGTGGTAAAAATATATTTTATGGAGTTAGAGAGCATGCAATGGGAGCTATTTCCAATGGACTTGCGCTTTCTAATTTAAGGCCATTTGCTAGTACTTTCTTAGTATTTAGTGATTATTTAAAACCATCGATTAGACTTAGTGCCATGATGAATTTACCAGTTACATATATATTTACCCATGATACATTCTTAATTGGAGAAGATGGAGCAACTCATGAACCTATTGAACAACTAGGGGCGTTAAGAAGTATTCCTAATCTTCATGTATTTAGACCAGCTGATCATAAAGAATTAATTGGAGCATGGAACTTTATATTAAGAAGTGGCAAACCATCAGCCTTAGTTTTATCTAAATATCATGTACCAGCTTTAGAATTTACATCAGCAGATGAAGTAAGAAACGGTGCTTATATTGTAAGTGAAGTAAAGAATGCTCTTGATGTTATTTTAATTGCAACAGGAAGTGAAGTAGCACTTGCTATGAAAGTAAAAGAAGAACTATTAAAAAACTATATTGAGGCAAGAGTAGTAAGTATGCCTAATGTAGAACTATTTTTTAAACAAGAAGAATCATATAAAGAACAAATACTTCCTAAAGGATATCGTAAGATAGTAATAGAATTTTCTAATGACCCTAATATGTATAGATTTGTTAATAATGATACTGATTTAATTAATATAAGAACATTTGGAAGATCAGGAAATAAAGAAGAACTTTCTTTGGACTATGAGCTTGATATAGCAAGTATAGTTATAAAAATCAAAAATTTATTATAATAATATATAACGACAAAAAATTCATAATGTATTTTATATAATCGATATGGTGATTATATGAGAGTATATTATGTTTTTTATATTAATAATTATTTTTCTTATGTTTATAGAAACAAACCATATAAATTATATAAAATATTAGAAGAAATGTATCATATTAAAGAATATGATATGGTACTTACATATAAATATTATGAACAAATTGCAATTCCTTTTGATAAGCAATCATTAAATGAATATGTATATAATAGACTATATAATGATAAAACTTATTATAAGAGAAGTAATATGCATATGATAACTACTAGTATTGAATGTAGTAAATTAGTAATATCAAATTCTAACTTAAAAATTAAAACTAATGCTGCTTATTGTAAATTTTTTAATATTATTAATGAATATAGTGATAATATCTTTGTATGCGATTTTGTTAATAAAGATTATTTTTGGTTAGATAAAATATTTAAAAGTGATTGCCAAACTGATAAATATTTAGTAAAATAATTAAAGGAGGAAATAATTATGGAATGGTTTGTACTAAGAGATATATTATATTTAGTTATTGGTTTAATAATCGGTTTAGTAATTGGGTTCTTTGTGTCTAGAAAAGTTACTAAAAAATATTTAAAAGAAAATCCACCGATTAATGAACAAATGATAAAAGCAATGATGAGTGGAATGGGAAGAACTCCTTCACAAAAACAAATTAATCAAATGATGAAACAAATGAATAAATATATGTAAAAAAGATATAGAAATATGTCTTTTTTTTATGTTTCGTGTTATAATAAAAAACGAAAATAGAGGTGTGATACAATGAAAAAAGTAATGGTAAAATTAGATAATGTAAAAAAAGATTATGAGGGTAAGAAAATAATTAAAGGTATTAGTTTAGATATATATGAAGGAGAATTTTTAACTTTATTAGGTCCATCCGGATGTGGAAAAACAACTCTTTTAAGAACAATATCAGGACTTGAAAAAGTAAGCTCAGGTAAAATATATATTGATGGTGAAGATGTTACTGATGTTATACCTCGTAAGAGGGAAGTAAATACTATATTTCAAAATTTTGCACTATTTTCACATATGACAGTTGAAAAAAATATTGGTTTTGGATTAAAAATGAAAAAAGTTCCAAAATCAGAAATTAAAACTAGAGTAAAAGAAGTAATTGAGTTAATTCAAATGGAAGGTTTTGAAGATAGAAAGCCTAGTCAATTATCTGGAGGTCAACAGCAAAGAGTAGCCCTTGCAAGAGGAATAGTAAATAAACCTAAAGTATTGCTTTTAGACGAACCTTTGTCTTCATTAGATATGAAATTAAGAAAACAAATGCAAGTAGAACTAAAAAGAATTCAAAAGAAAATGGGCATAACTTTTATTTATGTTACACATGATCAAGATGAAGCCTTATCTATGAGTGATAGAGTAGCAATTATTAATAATGGAGTAATTGAACAAATAGATACACCAAGAAAACTTTATGATGCACCAAAAACTAAATTTGTTGCAGATTTTATTGGAGAATCCAATCAGTTTAATGCGGTTGTAGTTTCTACTCAAAATGATGAAGCAACAATAAAATTAGAAATAGATTTAGAAATTAAAGTTAAAAATAATCATTATGATGTTGGAGAAAGATTAACTGTAATAATTAGACCGGAACAATTTAGATTGGCAAGGGAGAAAGATATAACAAATTGTTTTGTTGTAAAAACTAAAGAACACATATATAGTGGATCATTTACAAAAGTACTAGGAAAAGTAGGAAAAAAAGAAATAGAATTTATTATTTATAATGATGATGACTATACTAAAAACGAAGAAGTTAAATTAAAGTTTAGCTCTGACGATATAGTCATATTGGAGGAAAATAATGAAGAATAAAAGTAAATTTTTATATTTATCTCCGATTATTATTTATGCAATTGTTCTTATTCTTTTTCCTATACTATATATATTGTTCTTAAGTTTTCAAACTAATGATAATTATGGTGGAATAATTTATTCTTTAACATTAAATAACTATATTAAAATATTTGATATTGTTTATTTAAGAGTATTATTTAAATCAGCTTCAATTGCCTTTATTACAATAGTAATATGTATTTTAATTTCATATCCATTTTGTATTTTTATATCAGAAAAGAAAACTAATGTTCAAAAAATATTAATAACATTAGTTATGGTTCCTTTTTTAACAAATTCATTAATTAGAACTTATGGTTGGATTGTTCTTCTTAGAAAAGAAGGAGTATTTAATAGTATATTACAGGCTCTAAATATTTGTGATGGGCCGATTAGTTTTATGTATAATAATTTAGGAGTGTTCATTGGACTTGTATATACCTTACTTCCGTTTATGATATTACCAGTATATAGTTCTGTATCCAAAATAGATAAAAAAGTATTAGAGGCATCAAAAGATTTAGGAGCAAATGCTTATCATACATTTACTAAAGTAATATTACCACAAACTTTACCAGGAATATTTAATGGTTCACTTATGGTTTTTATTCCAGCGATTGGTATGTTTTTTATAGCCGATTTACTTGGTGGTGGAAAAATTATGTTAGTAGGAAATCTTATCAAAAATCAATTTTTAGTATCTAGAAATTGGCCATTTGGAGCAGCCATATCAATATTTTTAATTGTAATTACATTTTTACTTGTTAAATTATATAAAAAGACAGGTGGAAATATGGATGATTTGGGGGGATTCTAATGCAAAGACATAGACATTTAAAAAATTTATTTATCTTTTTAGTATTTTTATTCCTATATCTTCCAATAATTACATTAATAGTATTTTCTTTTAATACTTCACCATTAAATATTTTATTTGAAGGATTTACTTTAGAATGGTATGGCAAACTATTTAGTAATACAACTTTATTAGAAGCATTAAAAAACACTATAATAGTTAGTGTTGTTAGTACAGTAATATCTACTTTTATTGGAACATTAGCAGCCATAGGTTTACAGAAATATAATTTTGTTGGTAAAAACTTTATTAATAAATTATTATATGTTCCAGTAGTAATACCAGAAATTGTACTTGGAATATCATTATTATCAGTATATACATTGTTAAAATTAAATTTGGGATTAGGTACATTAATAGTATCACATATAGCTTTTTCAATACCATTTGTTATTATAAGTGTAAGAACTGTCCTTAATTCTACAAATTTACAAATAGAAGAAGCCGCTCATGACTTAGGGGCAAATGATTTCAAGACACTTACTAATGTAATAATACCAGAAATAATGCCAGGAATAGTATCGGGTGCTACTTTAGCATTTACTTTATCGCTTGATGATGTTATTATTAGTTATTTTACGGCAGGACCAGGTAGTAATACTTTGCCTTTGCAAATATATGCGATGATAAAAACAGGAATAACACCAGATGTTAATGCTCTTACTACTTTAATGATTTTAGTAATAATGACCGTATTAATTATTTCTTCATTAATTCAAGTAAGAAAAATGAAAAAGGAGTATGCAAGATGAAAAAGATAATATTATGTATAACTTTATTATTGCTATTAACAGGGTGTACACAAGATAATAAAGAAGTAGTAAATATTTTAAACTGGTCTTCGTATATTCCTGATGAAGTAATAAGAGAATTTGAAAAAGAATATGGAATAAAAGTAAATTATAGTACATATTCCTCAAATGAAGAATGTTTGGCTAAATTAAGTTCAGCCAAAGAAGGAACTTATGATTTAGTATTTCCTAGTGATTATATGATCGAACTTATGATTAAAAGGGATTTAATTCAAAAAATAGATAAAAGCAAATTAAATAATTTAGAAAATATTAATTACAATTACTTAAATTATAATTATGACTATTATAACGAATATTCACTTCCATTTTTAGCAGCATCTGTAGTAATTGTATATGATAGTGAAAAAATCAAAGATGATATAACATCTTATAATGATTTGTTAGATAGTAAATACAAAGGAGAGATCATATTATTAGACGATCAAAGGGTAGTTATTGGTATGGCTCTTATGGCTTTAGGATATGATATGAATGATACTGATAGTGACCATTTAGAAGAAGCTAAAGAATGGTTATTAAAACTAAAAGAGAATGTTAAAGCTTTTGATAGTGATAGTCCTAAAACGTTTATGATTTCTAAAGAAACATCCATTGGAGTTATTTGGAATGCAGAAGCAGCCTTAGCAATGGAAGAAAATAAAAATTTGAAAGTAGTATATCCGTCTGAAGGATTTTCCGTTAGCATAGATAATTTTGCTATACCTAAAGGTGCAAAAAATATAGATAATGCATATTTATTTATTGATTATATTTTGGAAGGGAAAGTAATGCAAAAAATAATCGAGGCTTATCCGTATAAGAATGTTAATTTAGAAACACAAAATTATTTATCTGATACATATTTAGATAATAATGCTTCAAATATATCTGATTTGATGTTTAGTACTGGTAGTTTTGTAGAAAATATTGGTGATAAAATAGAACTATATGATAAAGTTTGGGCTGAAATAAAATAACGACATAGTGTAAAAAATGTGTCGTTTTTTATTGACTGTAAAAAAAGTTTAGTGATATAATTTAATAGAATAGGAGGAATAAGAAATGGCAAGAGTAAAAGATTTTGTTGATTCACAAAATTTTACTAAAGATGAGTTATTAGACATTGTTAAACTTGGTATTATTATTAAAAAGAATATCAAGGCTGGTTATCCATTAAATGTTTTATATCACAAAACTTTAGGTATGATTTTTGAACAACCATCAACAAGAACTCGTGTTTCATTCGAAACAGCAATGACTCAATTAGGCGGTCATGCACAATATTTGGCCCCGGGTCAAATACAACTTGGTGCACACGAAAATTTAAAAGATACTGCAATGGTTTTAGCAAGACTAACAGATATTTTAATGGCTCGTGTAATCAAGCATTCTAGTGTTGAAGTGCTAGCAAAATATGCTTCAGTACCAGTAATTAATGGTATGAGTGATTATAACCATCCAACTCAAGAGATGGGAGATATCACAACAATCTTTGAACATATGCCAAAAGGTAAAAAGTTTGAAGACTTAAAAATTGTTTTCGTAGGAGATGCTACACAAGTGTGTGCTTCACTTATGATGGTAACTACTAAACTTGGTGGTAACTTTGTTCAATTTGGACCAAAAGGATTCCAATTAAAAGAAGAATTCCAAGAAATAGGTAGAAAAAATTGCGCTGTATCAGGCGGAAGTATGTTAATTACTGATAATGCTGAAGAAGCACTAAAAGATGCTGATTTCATCTATACTGATGTATGGTATGGATTATATGAAGCAGAACTTTCCGAAGAAGAAAGAATGAATATATTCTATCCAAAGTATCAAGTGGATATGGATATGATTAAAATGGCTTCACCTAATGTAAAATTTATGCATTGTTTACCTGCTAAAAGAGGTGAAGAAGTAACTGATGAAGTTATAGATTCAGAGTATTCAATCGTAATTGATCAAGCAGAAAACAGATTAACAGCAATGAGAGCATTACTTGTATACTTTATGGACAAGATGGATGAAACAATTGAAATTTGTAAGAAAAATTTAGGAGAATAATAGGAGTTTATTATGAAAAAGAAGAAATTTAGATTATTTGATGCCATTCTTGCAACAGTTTGTATTACATTAGTAGCAGAATCTGTAACACCTACTGCTGCAATTGGTAATTCGCAATATTTTTGGTGGTTATTCCTTATTATTGCTTTCTGTGTACCTTATGGTATGATTTCAGCAGAATTAGGAACTACTTATCAAAGTGAAGGGGGAATGTATGATTGGGTAAAAAGAGCATTTGGAGCTAAGTGGGCTTCTCGTGTTGCTTGGAACTATTGGATAAATTTCCCACTTTGGATTGCATCACTTGCAGTAGCAGTAACTGATGTAATTGCTGGTATATTCGATTTAGAATTAAACATATGGGTGCTTTTAATATTACAACTTGGTTATACTTGGTTAGTTAGTTTCCTTGGAACTCAAAGAATAGGAGAAAGTAAATGGATTGTTAATATTGGAACATTCTTTAAAATCTTATTTATGGTTTCGTTAGGACTTTTAGGTATTTATTGCTTTATTAAAACTGGAGAAAGTGCAAATCCTATTGAAAGTGCGATGGATTTACTTCCTTCAATGGATTTATTAAGTTTATCTTTCTTATCAGTTATTATATTTAATTTCTTAGGATTTGAGGTAGTTGCAACTTTTGCAGATGATATGGAAAATCCTAGTAAAGAAATTCCTAAAGCATTAATATATGGCGGACTATTAATGGCAATATTCTATATTTTACCTGCAACAGGTGTAAATATAGCAATGAGTTTGGAACAAGCAGAAGCTGCAGGTATAACTGATAGTTTTAGTATTTTACTTTCTAATTTAGGAGTTAATGCTGATTTGATTAGAGCTATTGTAATCGCTGTGGGACTTATGTTTATTTATACAATGGTTGCTAATATTGTTTCTTGGTCATTTGGAGTTAATTCTGTTGCTAAATATTCAGCAGACGATGGTGGACTTCCAAAAGTATTTTCTAAAACAAATAAACAAGGTGTGCCTTATATGGCATCAATTATGAATGGTGTAGTAGCTACAGTTATTGTTATAATTGGACTAATATTAGGACAAGTTTCAGAAACTGCTAGTAATTTATTTTGGACTTTCTTCTCACTTAGTTTAGTAACATTACTTATGAGTTACATTCCATTATTCTTAGCATTTATTAAATTAAGAAAAACTGATAAAACAAAAAGAGTATATAAAGTTCCTGGAGGACCAGTAATGACTGCTCTTATGGCTTATGTACCATTTGTATTATTAGTATTAAGTATTATCTTTACTTTATTTGGAGATTTTACAAAAGAATATATAGAAGCAAATATTCCGTTAATATTAGGTGTAGTTGTATCACTTATTATTCAAGAAATTCTTGCTGCTAGAGTAAAGAATGAAAAGGTAAAAGAAAAATAATAAACTAGAAAAGAGGTATAATTTGAAAAGATTAAATAGTAAACCAATTGATGATGGTTATAGAATGCCTGGTGAATTTGAACCACATAGAGGTACTTATATGATATGGCCTGAAAGACCAGATAATTGGAGATTTGGTGGAAAACCAGCTCAAAAAGTATTTGTAGAAGTAGCAAACACTATTGCTAAATACGAACCTATTACAATGGTAGTTTCTAACGAACAATACGCAAATGCTAGAAATATGTTAGATCCAAAAGTAAGAGTAGTTGAAATGAGTAATAATGACTCATGGATGAGAGACTGTGGAGCTACATTCCTAGTTAATGATAAAGGTGGTCTAAGAGGAGTAGATTGGTACTTTAATGCTTGGGGAGGACTAGTAGATGGACTATATTTCCCTTGGGATAAAGACGATGCTATTGCTAGAAAAATGTGTGAACTTGAAGGATGTGATAGTTATAGATTAGACGATTTCATTCTTGAAGGTGGATCAATTCACGTAGATGGTGAAGGAACTGTAATGACTTGTGCTGAAACATTACTTAGACCAGAATCAGGTAGAAATGTTCCTAATATGACTAAAGAGGAAATTGAAAAAACTTTATGTGATTATTTAGGATGCACTAAAGTATTATGGGTTCCAGAAGGAATTTATAATGATGAAACAAATGGACATATAGATAATATTTGTAACTTTGTTAGACCAGGTGAAGTAGTACTTGCATGGACTGATGATGAATCTGATCCTCAATATGCAATCAGTAAAAAAGCACTTGAATATTTAGAAAGTGAAACTGATGCTAAAGGAAGAAAATTAAAAATACATAAATTATATGTACCAAAACCTGTATTAATTTCTGAAGAAGAAAGTGAAGGAGTAGATGCTGTTGAAGGAACTCTTCCTAGACAAGTTGGAGATAGATTGGCAGCTTCTTATGTAAACTATTATACAGGTAATGGATTTGTTGCGGTTCCAGTATTTGGAGATCCTAACGATCAAAAAGCAATTGACTTACTTACAGAATTATATCCTGATAGAGTAATTGAGCCAATTTATGCAAGAGAAATTTTACTTGGTGGAGGAAATATTCACTGTATAACTCAACAAGTACCTCTTGGAGAGAAAAAATAAGAAAAGATGTGAAATGAAAAAGTAAATTCCAGTTTCATAAAGTAAAATTTGAATGTAGAAGAAACGTCCATAATATGGGCGTTT
>CALVXD010000004.1 GCA_944368815.1 uncultured Bacilli bacterium | reverse complement strand
GCCATAAGAAATACACCTCCTTTCGAAGGTGTATTCTATCATAAATTAGACCTTTTTTGTATGTCTACCCTAAGGGGTGCATTTCAATTTTAGATCTTTTTTATTGCTTTTTCTTAATTTACTTTTTGATTTATAAATGTTATAATTTTTTTGGTAAGGGATGATGGTAAAATGAAGTTAAGTGAAGTAGATAGAAACAAATTAGCACCAATGATGAAACATTATGTAGAACTAAAAGATAAATATCAAGATGTAATATTATTTTATCGTTTGGGTGACTTCTATGAAATGTTTTTTGATGATGCTATTCTTGTGTCTCATGAATTAGAACTTACTTTAACAGGAAGACAAGCAGGACTAGAAGAAAGAGTTCCTATGTGTGGTGTTCCTCATAAAGCAGTAGATATATATGTAGATAAATTAATTAAAAAAGGATATAAAGTAGCAATATGTGAACAAATGGAAGATCCTAAGGATGCTAAAGGGATAGTAGAAAGAAGTGTTACTGAAGTAATATCTTCAGGTACTATTATAAGTGATACATTAAATGAAAAAGAAAATAATTATATAGGTAGTATTTATAATTTTGAATATTGTTATGTACTAAGTTATTCCGATATAACAACCGGAGAAATTTATTCTAAAATACTTGATAATGACTATAATAAATTAATTAGTGAAGTAGTATCTTTAGGGATTAAAGAATTAATTATAAATAGTAAAATAGATAATACAATTACTAATATATTTAAAACACAATATAAGATACCTATTACTATTACAGATAATATATATGAAGAAAATGATTATGAATATGTAGTAGATAATATTAATGATGAAAGATATAAAATATCAGTAAATCATCTACTTTATTATTTAATTATTAATCAAAAAAGAAATATGACTCATCTACAAAAATTAAAAGTAATTAAGAATGATGATTATTTAAAAATGGATATTCATACTAAAAGAAATTTAGAATTAACAGAAAGTTTAAGACTTAAAGAGCGAACATATTCTTTATTATGGCTTCTTGATAATACGAAAACTGCAATGGGTTCTAGGAAATTAAAAACTTGGATTGAAAATCCATTAGTGGATAAAACTATTATAAATAATAGATATGATATAGTAAGTAAATTACTTGAAGAATTTTTATTATGTGAAGACTTGAGAAAAGCATTATATGAAGTATATGACTTAGAAAGATTATCAGGTAGAGTTGCTTTAGGAAATGCTAATGCTAGGGATTTATTACAATTAAAGAATTCTTTAAAACATTTACCAGAAATAAAATATATATTAAATAGTATTAATTTTTATTATGATATAGAAGTATTAGAAGACTTATATAATTTATTAGAAAATTCTATTTATGAAAATCCTCCGATAGGACTTAAAGAAGGATATTTAATAAAAGAAGGGTATTCAGAAGAATTAGATGAATTAAAAGAACTAAGAAGTGGCGGTAAAAACTTTATATCTAATTTTGAAATAGAAGAAAGAGAAAGAACTGGAATTAAGAATTTAAAAGTAGGATTTAATAAAGTATTTGGGTACTATATCGAAGTATCTAAGGGTAGTGTTAATCAAATAACAGAAGATATGGGGTATATTAGAAAACAAACTTTAGCTAATTGTGAAAGATATATTAATCCTTTATTAAAAGAAAAAGAAGACTTAATATTAACTAGTGAAGAAAAGATAATTAATTTAGAGTATTCTTTATTTATAAGCATTAGAGATAAAGTAAAAGAGTATATTCCTAAATTACAAGAAATATCTAAAGTAATTAGTGAAATAGATGTTTTACAATCTTTTGCATTAGTCGCAGAAAAATATAATTATGTAAGGCCTACTATTAATGATAATGATGAAATAAGATTAATTGATTCAAGGCATCCAGTAGTAGAAAAAGTAATTAAAGATGAATATGT
Source organism: uncultured Bacilli bacterium (assembly GCA_944368815.1). Lineage (GTDB taxonomy): Bacteria > Bacillota_I > Bacilli_A > RF39 > UBA660 > CALVVX01. The sequence goes on along the minus strand of CALVXD010000004.1, from coordinate 53,332 downwards.
ATCTAATGATATAATAATGGATAAAAATACTAGTATACTATTAATTACAGGACCTAATATGGCAGGTAAATCTACTTATATGAGACAACTTGGAATAACTGTTATAATGGCTCAAATAGGATGTTTTATACCGGCTAAAGAGGGAAATTTACCTGTATTTGATAAGATATTTACAAGAATTGGAGCTAGTGATGACTTAGTAAGTGGAGAGTCTACATTTATGGTAGAAATGAAAGAAGCATCTAATGCTATTGCTAATGCTTCTAAAAATAGTTTAATCTTATTTGATGAATTAGGAAGAGGTACTGCTACATTTGATGGTATGAGCCTAGCAGAAGCAATACTAGAATATATTCATAATAATATTGGATGTAAAACATTATTTTCTACCCATTATCACGAATTAACTGATTTAGATAGAACGCTAAAACACTTAAAAAATAAACATGTAGCAGCGAGTGAAGAAGATGGTAAAATTACTTTCTTACATAAAGTAAAAGATGGTAGTGTTGATAAAAGTTATGGTATTAATGTAGCAACATTAGCAGGTCTTCCTAAAGAAGTAATAACAAGAGCAGAAGATATACTTAAAGTATATGAAAATAAAGAAAAGAAAAGAGATGTAATAGTACAAACTACACTTCCTTTGGATTTTGAACCAAAAGAGAGTGTTGTAGAAAAAGAACTAAAAAATATTAATGTATTAGAATTAACCCCAATGGATGCTATTAATATATTATATAAACTAAAAGATAAAGTAGGGAAGTAACTATTGAAGTAACTATTTTATCTTTTTTATTGAATATATAATCAATTTATGATATTATTATTATGGATAAGATAAGGAGTCTAACTATTAAAAGTCAAGTACTTTTTGATAGATTTAGATAAAATGGAAAGAAACCCACGCCAAAAAGACTTCAAAAATAATAATTTTTAAAATTTTTGAAGTTAAAATAATTTTGAAATATATTATTTCAATAAAGACGGATCAAAATATACACGTTTTGTTTCAAGAGTAAAGATTAATCTAACAAACTTTTTACAAACGTGTGATAAAGCTACTCTGTGAGGTTTACCTTGAGATCTTTTCTTAAGATAAAAGTCATAGAAAGCAGGATTAAATTTAAGTAAGGTTAATGAAGCATTCATTAATACATATCTTAAATGACCAGAACCATGTTTTACCATCTTACCATTAAATTCTAATGTGCCAGATTGGATAATACTAGGTTCTAAACCAGCAAAAGCAAGCATTTTAGCAGGAGAGGAGAAACAAGAAATATCTCCATATTCTGCAATGATGGAAGCTGCGGTAATATCTCCAATTCCTGGAATAGTAAGAATTGGTGGATTAAGTTCTTTGATAATTGTAGAAATTTGTTTTTCAATTGGAATTATTTTGTCATTAAAGTAATTATATAAAGAAACATAAGTAGAAATGAGTAAGTCGGTGTTATTGTCATGATAACCTATAGTATTTTTAGCAAGTTCTTTTAATTGAGCGAATTTAGCATAAGTAAATTTTCCATGAGAAATGCATTTGATAGAATCATAATCTTTCATTAAGGCAATATGATAAGCATTGTTATATTTATCTAAAATAAATAATAAAGTAGTTGAAATTTTATTGTTAAAGAAAGGCTTTATCTCAGGAAAAGATTTATCTAGTTCATTGGTTAATAAAACAGCAAATTTACTTCTTTCCTTGATTAATTGTTCTCTAGTTCTACATAGTGACTTTAATGAGTAACTATGATATAATAACGATGAATTTGGTTTGTAAGGAACAGACATGAGATATTGGCAGATGTTTAAAGCATCAGCTTTATCAGTTTTAGTTCTACGTAAACTTCGAGTTTTAAAAAATTGTTTAATGATCAAAGGATTAATCTTCATAAAAGAAAATCCGTGATTAATTAAGAAAAGTTCCAAATTCATTGAATAGTGTCCAGTTGCTTCAAAAGCAATATGGATTTGAGATTTATCATATGGTTTCAAGTGTTCCAATAAATTTTGAAATCCTTTTTTGTTGTTATCAAAAGATGAATTTTCTACAATTACTTCACCTGTATTTGATATAATACAGAAATCGTGTTTGTATTTAGATATATCTATTCCAATATAGTATATCATTTATAAGCACCTCCTAATTAGTTTGTTTGCACTGAATTGTTTGACCACCAGAACTTCTATCTTGTAAACTCGTAGCATAATAAAACATCAAAAGTGTTAACTAACTGATTAACAATTTAAATAAAAGTCTGTGGTTTGAGACTTCTTAAACCAGTCAATAAAAATTGCTGTAATTTTATAGGGACAAATCCACAGTGCGCGATTTATTATACAACTAGTTGTATAATAAATCAAAAATATAAATAGAAAGGGATCAATCAAATAGATTAATATTTCTATAAGATTGATTATACGAGAATACTTATGAAAGAAAAGAAAGATAATAAAAAGAAAATAATTATATTAGCAGTTATAACATTCATAATAATATTACTATCTACTTCATTTGCATTTTTTGTATGGAATAGTAATAAAGAAAATAATATTAATGTATCACTTAGTTTAAGCGGATTAGATGCTTATATTCATTATAATAAGGGAACTGATGTACTTACTGGTACTTTACTTCCTAGTACAGATTATAGTGGAGGTATTTCTACAGAAATAGAATTATGGAAAGATCCTAGTGCAGCATCTAGAAATATATATGGACATATATATTTAGATATTACTACGATAGGTACTAATTTGGCAAATGAACCAGCTTTAAAATGGGCAATTACTTCTAATGGAGAAGTATTAAATACAGGTGACTTTGTAGGTAAAGCTCAAGGTAATTCTATTAGATTAAAAATAAATATTCCTCTTAGTACTACTAAACAATTATTTAAAATATATATATGGTTAGATGAATCAATGGAAATAAATGATGCTATAGAAGGAGAAACTATATCAACAATAGTAAGAGCGGAAGCAACAGAAATTATATATTCTCAAAATGCTGTAGAATATGTTAGTTCATTAGTTAAATATGATTATGATGAAGTTAACAATGATGATCCAGATGGTAATGTAAGATATATGGGAGCAGATCCGGATAATTATGTATTATTTAATAATGAATTATGGAGAATAATTGGCGTTTTTGATGTAGCATCAATTGAAGGGGGAGAATTAGAAAAAAGATTAAAAATTATAAGAAAAGAAAATTTAGGTACTTATTCATGGGACAATAAGCCAACGGGCAGTGGTTCTTCTAATTCTTTGTATGGAAGTAACAATTGGGCTGATAGTACTTTAATGGAGGTATTAAACAACGGTGCCTATTGGAATAGAACAACTGGTATTTGCCCATATGGGCAAAATGGTGCGACAACAAGTTGTGATTTTAGCACTAATGGATTAACTGAAGAATCAAAAAAATTAATTGAAGATGCTGTATGGAATTTGGGAGGAAGTTCATCTTATGATGGCGTGACATCAAGTATGTTTTATGAAAAAGAAAGGGGAAATGCTGCATATAGCGGAAGGCCAACAATATGGATAGGAAAAATAGGACTAATGTATCTATCAGACTATGGATATGCTACAAGTGGCGGAATTATAACAAGTAGGAATGAATGCTTAGAACATGGATTATATAATTGGACTGATTCTAATTATAGTGATTGTTACAATAATAATTATTTAAATAGACGTTCATATCAATGGACATTGACTCCATACTCATCAAATAATTATATGGTATTTAGAGTAAGTTCAGATCATGATATTATTCCAACTGGCGTTCACTATTTACGTAATATTTATCCTACACTTTATTTGAAATCATCTGTAATATTAACTGGTGGAAATGGTTCTAAAACAAATCCATATCAACTTGATATAACTAATTCGGGGAAACATTATATAAGTTAGGTTTAACCGTTAACGTTGGTACACCAGATTTCAGTAAGGGTTGCTAATATTTATGAAGGAATATATGAGACAGAAGATTATTTAGGAATGCCCCACTACTTTAGAGAAGTAGCACAGAATAATTATGTTAAATTTGCAGGATTTTATTGGCGTATAATAAGGATAAATGGAGATGGTACTATTAGAATGATATATGATGGAACAAGGCTCATATAAATGGTGTAACTACATCTGATAAATATATTGGTACATTAAATTTTAACGATGAATATAATAACAATTCATATGCAGGATATATGTATGGTAACATTAATGGCACTACATATGAAGAAGTTCATAAAAATGTTAATGATAGTACCATAAAAAAAGTAGATGATGAATGGTATAAAATAAATATTGATGATAAAGGATATAGTAATTATGTTGTTGATGCAATTTATTGTAATGATCGAAGCGTTTATTCAGGAACAGGAATAGGAACATCAACAACTTATTATGTGTCATATATAATCAAAAAAATCCTTCACTTGTGTGTAATCAGAAAAATGATAAATTTACTGTATTTGATGATTTAGGTAATGGTGATTTAACTTATCCAGTCGTATTAATTACAGCAGATTAAAATATTATTTATATACAGGTAGTAATTATAGGACTATGTCTCCAAGCTCTTTTTATGATTCTGGAATATGGATGTGGAGGGTTGTTCATACCGGAGCACTTGGTGGATCCTTTGCAGGAACTTCAACCAATACATATGGAGTAAGACCAGTTATATCTCTTAAAGAAAATATTAATTTTACCGGAAATGGGACAATAGATTCTCCTTTTGAAATAGTATCATAAAAACTTGTTTAATCTATAATGAATATACGGAAGTGATATTATGTATGTATATATTCATATACCTTTTTGTAATTGTATATGTTCTTACTGCGATTTTTGTAAGATACTTTATAATAATAACTATATAGATAATTATTTAAGTAATTTAGAAAAAGAGATAAGAAGCAGATATAAGGGAGAAATAATTAAATCTATTTATATTGGGGGAGGAACTCCATCATCGTTATCTTTAAGTGAATTGGAACAATTATTCAATATTATTAAAATATTTAATATAGATAAGAATTATGAATTTACTATTGAATGCAATGTAGATAGTTTAGATATAGATAAGATTAAATTATTTAGTAGGAATAAAGTAAATAGAATAAGTCTTGGTGTACAAAGCTTTAATGATGAAGTTTTAAGTATATTAAATAGAAGTCATACTTATAAAGAAGTAAGTAATGTTATTAATAATTTAAAAGATAATAATATTAATAATATAAATATAGATTTAATATATGGAGTTACTAATAATATAGATATAGTTAAAAAAGATATAGATTATTTCTTAAGTTTAGATATACCACATATATCATGTTATTCATTAATTATTGAAGATAATACAGTACTTGGTATTAATAATTATGAAAATATAGATGAAGATATAGAATATGAAATGTATAAATATATAGAAAATAAATTAGAAAGTAATAGTTATGTTCATTATGAAATAAGTAATTATGCCAAAGAAGGATATTATAGTATTCATAATATTAATTATTGGAATAATGGGGAATATTATGGATTTGGACTAGGAAGTGTAAGTTATATGGATAATTATCGTATTACTAATACAAGAAACATAAATAAGTATAATGATGGTATTTATATTAGTAATAAGGAATATGAAAATGAAAATATAAGGATGTCTAATGATATGATATTAGGACTTAGAAAGTTAAATGGTGTAAGTATTAGTAATTTTTATAATAAATATAAAAAAGATATAAAAGAAGTATTTGATATAGAAGATTTAATTAAAGATAAAGTATTAATTATTGATAATAATAATATTTATATAAATAAAAAATATTTGTATTTATCTAATGAAATATTAATTAGATTTATGATATACTAGTAATCGTTTTAACATTAGATTGATAGGAGGTAATAGGGTTGAATAAGGTAAAAAGTTTTAAAGTTTTATGGAAATACATTAAAAAAGATAAATTTAAGTTATTTATATATGTTTTATTAGTAATACTTACATATGCTCCGACAATACTTAGTGCAGTATTTTGGGGTAAAGCATTAGAAGAATTACTTACAAAAAATATTTATAATTTTGTTATATATTTAGGATTATGGGAAGGAATTTATATAATATTTTATTCAATATTACAGTTGCCAAGAGATTATTTATATAACTATTTTGAAATTAAATTTATAAAGAATGCTAGTAAAGATTTATATAAAAAAATAGATAATTTACCTGCGCTTGCATTTGAAAAAATAGGAGTAGGAGAGTTTATCAATAGACTATATAATGATACTGATAGAGTAATGGAATTACTTGCTAAATTAATTAAGTTAGTGTGTAAAGCATTAGTAGTTGTTTTTGTATTAATAATATCATTTAATGTATCTATTATATTAGGAATAGAGATTATAATATTTGGATTTATCATGGAATTCATTTCATATAAGTTTTTCCCTAAAATAAAAAAAGTTCAAGAAGAGATAAAAAAAGAATCAGATGATTATGTAAAGACTGCAACAGAAAACATTACAGGAATAAGAGAAATAAAGTCTTTAGGTATTAAGAAAATAATAGAAAAAGATATATTTAAGAAAATAGATTCATTGTATCATAATACTAATAAAATAAAGAAAAGTGAATACTTATATTATTGTTTAAATAATCTTGCTTATTTTATATTACAATTTATTATTTTATTTACATGTGGATATTTGTTTATAGAGGGTAAAATAGAATATAGTGTTTTTGTAATGATAGAAATGTATATTTGGAAAATTGATGAAGTAGTAGAAAGCATTAGTGATTTTGGAGTTAGTTATAATAAAGTTACTGTATCTTTAAAAAGAATTGGAGAAATACTTGAAAATGTTTTATATGAAGATGAAAAATTTGGTAATGTAAACATAGATAAAGTTAAAGGGGTAATTGAATTTAAGAATGTAGGTTTCAAATATGCTAATGATGAAGAAGAAACTTTAAAAGGGTTAGATATGAAGATAGTTCCTAACAAAAAGATTGCTATAGTGGGTAAAAGTGGTAATGGGAAGTCAACTATATTTAATTTACTACTTAGATATTTTGATGCTACAAAGGGAGAAATATTAATTGATGGAGTTAATATAAAAGATTTAACTGAAGAATCTTTAAGAAATAATATATCAATAATTAGACAGTCACCATTTCTATTTAATTTAAGTATTATGGATAACTTTAAAATGGTAAAAGAAGATGTTACTGAAGAAGAAGTAAGAGATGTTTGTAAAAAAGCATATATTGATGAATATATAATGAGTTTACCTAATAAATATAATACAATAATAGGAGAAGGTGGAGTAAATTTATCTGGTGGTCAAAAACAAAGAATAGCCATAGCAAGAACACTTTTATTAAATACAAAAATAATATTATTTGATGAAGCAACTAGTGCCCTTGATAATGAAAGTCAAACATACATAAAAAAAACAATTGATGATTTAGTAAAAGATCATACAGTTGTTATAGTAGCTCATAGATTATCGACAATAATTGATGCTGATATAATAAATGTAATTGATAAAGGGAAGTTAATAGCATCAAATACTCATGAAAAACTATTAAAAGAATGTAAGATATATAGCAATTTATATAATACAGAATCATCTTATATAGAATAATTTGACATAAATACAAAAAAATATTATAATATAAAGCCGTAATTACGAGAAGGGGATAACAAAAGTGTATATATTGATTTGTTAATTATCAATTTATAGAAAGGGTGAGAAAATGGATAACAAACAAGTACAAGTTAATGCAAATTTTTTAAAAGAAAAGTATGATAATTTTGAATTGGATATTTGTCCCAAAGAAATTAGTCAAACTATTATATTCCTTTTTGTATTAGGCTTTCCTTTAAAAGAATTTGGAACGTATCTTTATGCAAATGTTATTTATGATTTGATAAAAAGGTTGGAAGAAGGGGAAGATAAAGATAAATTAGTCAAACAATTGGCTGATATGAATTCAGAATTATATATTAAAGTCTCAAAACAAGATAATAATATGAATTTAGAAGAATTTCATAATTGTATGAAAGAAATTTTTTCTAAAATAAATGTAACTGTATTAAATATTTTTTTAAATTTTTGGTCATCTTGTGATTATGAAACTATTCTTCCAATACTTGTTAGTGAAATAGCTTTTCGTATATTAGAAGAAGTTAGTGAATTAAATAAAAGTGGTTATATACCATTAGGTGATAGAGGAGGAATTATAGATCCTAAAATTATAAGATCGCGAATTGGTGTTCCTGGAAAAATTACAACACTACATTATACTAAAACTCGAAAAGCGAAGGGTAGATTTTATTTAAATAAAATAAAAAAAGATAATTTATAAAAAAGGAAGAACATAAAAATTCTTCCTTTTAAAATTTTCTATATAGTCCAATTGCTTTTCCTAAAATAGTAACATTATTAAGAATAATTGGGTTCATAAAATCATTTTCTGGTTGTAATCTAAAGTAACCATTTTCTTTATAAAAAGTTTTTAAAGTAACTTCATTTTCATCATTCATGGCTACAACTTTTTCTCCGTTTTTAGCGGTATTACATCTTTCTACAATAATAATATCACCATCAAATATACCAGCATTAATCATACTATCTCCAGATACTTCTAGAGTGAATACTTCTTTATGTTTAGGTATAAGATAAGTGGGAAGCGAAAAAAATTCATTAGGCATTTCAATTGCTTCAATAGGACTTCCTGCTGTTACTTTACCTAAAAGTGGAACTGATACAATATCTTCGTTATTCATTTCAAATTCATTAGGTACTAATAACTCAATTAAGTGATTACCTTGTTTACTTCTTTTTAAATATCCTTTATCAATAATATTTTGAATATGAGCATGAATTGTTGCAGGCGATCTTAACTCTAGGGCACTGCATATTTGTCTTACTGATGGTGGATATTTATTTTCAGCTTGAAATTTTTTTATAAAAGTTAATACTTCTTTTTGTTTGCTTGTTAAATCTCTATTATCTTTAATCATAGAATCCCTCCGTATCCATAATAACACACTTTTAAAATAAAGTCAAACAAATGTTTATGTAAAATAAGAACATTTGTTTATATTTATTATTGACACGAACAACTATTCGTGATAATATAATATTGTAAGAAAGGTAGTGAGAAGAAATGGTTGAAGTTTTAAAACAAAATAAGGGAGTAATAATATTTTATATTGTTCTTGCTATTGCAACTTTAGTAATAGTAAACGATGCTAAAATGGAAAGATTAGAGGGAAGTAGTAGCTCGTTTGCTTATATAAATAAATAGAAGATACATATTAGGATTTTATTCCTTGATATGTATCTCTTTTTTTCATTTCTTTATCAATATCATTAAGTACACAAAACTTCTTTATTAGCCAAGTAGGTTCTACCAAAGTATCAGGATCCGGATCTGCAGTAATTCTATTTATTACTATTTTTTCATCTAATAATTCTAACTGTTTTATAACAATATCTATATATTCCTCTTTTGTTAATATATGAAAGTGTTCTTTTTGATATAATTTTTCAAGTGGTGTGTCTTTAATAATATTTAACATATGAATTTTTATTCCCCATACTCCTAATTTATTTATATATCTTACAGTATCTAGCATCATTTCTTCTGTTTCATAAGGAAGAGAGTTTATTATATGAACAACCACTTTAATATTTCTTTTTTTTAACTTATAAACCATATCTTCAAATTCTTTTAAAGTATGACCTCTGTTAATTAATTTAGAAGTTTTTTCATGAATAGTTTGAAGACCTAATTCCACGGTTAAGAAAGTTCTTTTATTAAGTTCATCTAAATAATCTAAACATTCATCACTAATAGCATCACATCTAGTAGCAATTGCAAGTCCTATTACATTATCTAATTTTAATACAGTTTCATATTTTTCTTTCAATACTTCCACTGGTGCATAAGTATTACTTCTAGCTTGAAAGTAGGGAATATATTTACTATTAGGCCACTTTTTGTTGGTAACAGATTTTACTTTGTTAAATTGTGTTACTAAATCATCGTTAACATTGCCCCCAAATTCGCCACTTCCACTTTTAGAACAATAAGTGCATCCACCATAACCCTTTGTACCATCAATATTAGGACAAGTAAATCCACCATTTAAACTAATTTTTACTACTTTTGAATTAAAATTAGTTTTATAAAAATAATTTAATGTATGATATCTTTTATTATCTAATGTATATTTAAACATAATAGTCACCTGTAAGTATTTTATCATAAGATAAATAAAAAATAAAATAATAATCATATTAATAATGGTGAATATTATGTCTAATATAAAAAAATATAATATATTTATTTTAATATCAACATTTGCTAGAAATATAATAGAAATATTTTCTAGTGTTCTTTTATACAAAATGGGATATAGTATTAAAGATATAATGCTTTTTTATTTTATCTTGTATATAACAGCATCTTTAACTAATACTATTAGTATTTATTTAATTAATATAATTAATTATAAATATGTTTTAATAGTGTCATCTTTAATTTATAGTTATGCTTTCTATTATTTAAATAATATGAGTAATAATATATTATCATTAGTTATATTTAGTATGATATTAGGACTAGGTAGTTATTCATATCATTCTATAAGACATTATCTAGCTTTAAATGTAATAGAAAAAGATAATAGAGTACATATAGGAAGTATTTTAATCTTTAATTATATTGCTTATATATTATCTTCATATATTGGGGCACTTATTACTGATAATTTTGGATTAATTTATGTAGTAATAATAATATTTGCTTTATCGGTATTAAGTATGATTCCTCTTATTAGTATTAAAAATATAAACAAAAAAGAAAAGATTATAATATCATTAAAAAGTATTAAAAAAAATAAAATATTATTCTTTATATTTGAACAATTTAAAGTTATGTTTTTAATGTTACAACCATTATATTTATTTTTATATGTTAAAAAAGATATGGAATATATTGGGATATTTAACATAGTTATGGGGATATCTTCGATTATTTTTGTATATTTCTTTGTAAGAAAAATAAAAGTAGATAAATACTTTTGGATACTTAATATAATATTTTGTATAGTTCTTATTTTAAAGATAAATATATTTAGTAGTATCTTTATTTTAATAATAGCTTTTCTAGAAGGTTTACTTTCAAGAATGTATGAAGTGGTATCTTCGGAAAATTTATATGATAAGCAAATAGACAATACTTCTAGTTATTTAATAGTAGTAGAACTTATATTTTGTATAACTAATAGTATTTTATATTTAATATTTTATATATTTAACATAAATTTAAAAGCAATATTATATATATGTATAATTGGAATATTTCTAAGTGGATTTGTTAGATATAAAATATTTATAAAAAAGATATAGATTTTTGACAATATTGTTAAAATTTTATTTTTTTAGCAAAAAGGTATTGACATTGCTAATTGATAGTAATATAATCAATTTAGCAGTCATATAATGGAAGTGCTAAAGGAAGTGAAAAGATGCTTAGTAATAGACAAGAAAATATACTTAAATTTATTGTTGAAGAATATATTAAAAGTGCTAAACCAATTAGTTCACACCAAATATGTGATAGTTTGGATTGTTCTAGTGCTACAATAAGAAATGAAATGGTATATTTAGAAGAGTTAAAATTATTAGAGAAAAATCATTTTGCATCCGGAAGAATTCCTAGTGAGAAAGGATATAAATATTATGTAGAAAATTTAATGCAACCTAAACATATGACTGGAGAAGATATGCTTAAATTACAAACGATATTTCATAATAATACCTTAGATTTAAACGATACCATTAAAAAAAGTATTGAATTAGTTTCGGAAATTACTAATTATACAACTGTAGTATTAGGAAATGGCGCTAAAGATAATAGGTTAAAGAAAGTAGAAATTGTTCCACTTGAAGATAATAAAATATTAACTATGGTAATAACTGATAAAGGATTTGTGGAACATAAGAATTTATATTTACCAAAAAATGTATCAACAGAAGAAGTTAAGAAAACAGTTGATTTAATAAATAAATTAGTAGTAGGTACACCACTTGATGAAATAAGTGAAAAATTAGAGTATTCAGTAAAACCAATAATAGGTAAATATGTAAGACAACATGAACTTATTTATAATACTTTTTATGATGCATTTAGTGAAATTACTAATAAAGAAAATGATGTTCATTTTGTAGGAAGAAGTAATTTCTTAAAGCAACCAGAATTTAGTGATGTTGAAAAAATAAAAGAAATATTTAGTAAATTTGAAGATGTAAATTGTATAAGGGAAATAGCAGAAGATAAAAATGGTATCAATGTATATGTTGGTAGTGATAGTGAATTATCAGATGAAGTATCGGTAGTAAAGACTCATTATAATATTGACGGAGAAGAAGGAACAATAGCTATAATTGGACCTAAGAGAATGGAATATGATAGAGTTGTTTCACTTCTTGATTATATTAAGTCTAATATAGGAGGCGACCATGAAGAAGAATAAAGAAAATAGACATGAAAATATCAACGAAGAAATAAAAGGGGTAAACCAAGAAGAGGTTCAAGCAGAAGTAAAGGAAGAAGTTAATAGTAATAATGTTTTAGAAGATAAAATTAAAAAATTAGAAGAAGCATTACTTCGTAATCAAGCAGAACTTATGAACTATAAAAGAAGAAAAGATGAAGAAGTGAGTAGAATGCTTAAATATTCAGAAGAAGATATTATTAGAGAGTTTCTTCCAATATTAGATAACTTTGAAAGAGCTATTAAGATGGATGATGACAATTTAGATGATGAAGTTTCTAAATTTTTAGAAGGATTTAAAATGGTATATACACAAATTAATAATATGCTAGATAAATTTGAAGTAAAAGAGATAGAAGCTTTTGGAAAAGAGTTTGATCCAACTTATCATCAAGCTGTTATGAAAGAAAGCAATCCTGATAAAGAATCAGGAATAGTTCTTGAAGTATTCCAAAAAGGTTATATGTATAAAGATAGAGTTATTAGACCATCTATGGTTAAGGTAAATGAATAGAGGTTATATGAATAAAGATGTGTTAAGAGAAATTATTTATTTGATAGTAGCTATATTAGTGGCAGTACTTGCAATTAAATTAGTAATATGGTTACTTCCAATAATATTAGTTATTATACTTGCAATATTCATTTATAACTCTATGAAGAAAAAAATAATAAAAGAAGATAAAAAAGAAAATAAAAGTAAAAATAAAAAGAAAAAAATAGTCATCATTGAAGGAAAAATTGATGACGAAAAATAAGGAAAGGTGATAATATGAGTAAAATAATAGGAATTGACTTAGGTACTACAAATAGTTGTGTATCTATATTTGAAGGGGGAGAAGCTAAGGTTATAGCTAATGCTAGTGGTGGAAGAACTACTCCATCAGTAGTAGCATTTAAGAATGGAGAAATGTTAGTAGGAGAAAAAGCAAAACACCAAGCTGTAATTAATCCAGAAACAATTTCTTCAATTAAAAGATTAATGGGTACTAGTAAGAAAGTTAAAGCTAATGGTAAAGAATATACTCCAGAAGAAGTAAGTGCCATGATTTTAGGTGACTTAAAGAAAACTGCTGAAGATTACTTAGGAGAAAAAGTAACAAAAGCTGTTATTACTGTTCCAGCATACTTTAATGATGCTCAAAGACAAGCAACTAAAAATGCTGGTAAAATTGCTGGACTTGAAGTTGAAAGAATTATCAATGAACCAACTGCTGCAGCCCTAGCTTATGGTCTTGATAAACAAGATACTAATGAAAAAATCTTAGTATATGACTTAGGTGGAGGAACATTTGATGTATCTATCCTTGAATTAGGTGACGGTGTATTTGAAGTTAAATCTACTAGTGGTAATAATAACTTAGGAGGAGACGATTTCGATAATAAATTATCTGATTATATCTTAAGTGAAATTAAGAAACAAGAAAATGTAGATCTTAAAGATGACAAAATGGCAATGCAACGTATTAAAGAAGCTGCTGAAAAAGCTAAGAAAGATTTGTCTGGTATGACAACAACACAAATTTCACTTCCATTTATTGCTCAAGTAGATGGTGCTCCAATTAGTTTTGAAATGGATATTACAAGAGCTAAGTTCGAAGATTTAATTAGAGATTTAGTAGAATCTACTACTGAACCAGTAAGAAAAGCACTTAAAGATGCTAAACTTAAAGCTAGTGATATTGATAAAGTAATACTAGTAGGTGGTTCTACACGTATCCCAATGGTACAAGAATTAGTTAAGAAAGAATTAGATAAAGAACCTTCTAAAGGTGTAAACCCTGATGAAGTAGTTGCTATGGGAGCTGCTATTCAAGGTGGAGTATTAACAGGAGATGTAAACGATATAGTACTTCTTGATGTTACACCATTATCTCTTGGTATTGAAACATTAGGAGGCGTAATGACTGTCCTTATTGAAAGAAATACAACAATACCTACTTCTAAGAGTCAAGTATTCTCAACTGCAGCAGATAACCAACCAGCAGTAGATATTCATGTACTTCAAGGTGAAAGACCAATGGCTAGTGATAACAAGACATTAGGAAGATTCCAACTTACTAATATCCCACCAGCACCAAGAGGAGTACCACAAATTGAAGTTACATTTGATATAGATGCTAATGGTATTGTTAATGTTAAAGCAAAAGATCTTGGAACAAACAAAGAACAATCAATTACAATAACTGCTACTAACACATTAACAGATGAAGAAATTGATAAAATGATGAAAGAAGCAGAAGCAAATAAAGAAGCTGATGAAAAGAAGAAGAAAGAAGCAGATGCTAGAAATGATGCTGAACAAGTTGTATTTATGACTGAAAAAGCAATCAAAGATTTAGGAGATAAAGTAGATTCTAAAGATAAAGAAGAAGCAGAAAAATTAATGAATGATGTTAAGAAAGCTCTTGAAGGAGATGACGTCGAAAAAATAAATAGTGCTAAAGATGCTTTATTAACAAAAGCAAATGAACTTGCTACAAAAGTATACGAAGAAGCTGCTAAGAAAGCACAAGCAGAAAATAAAGAAGAAGCATCTTCTGAAGATAAAAAAGAAGACAAAAAAGATGATGTAATTGATGCTGAATTTGAAGAAAAATAATTAATGTGAAGCAATGCCTTAGGGCATTGCTCATGTTTAATATAAGGGAGAATATATGAATAAAGTTACACTAGAAAGTATATTTAATAAAATACTTAGTAAAGAAGTAGATTTTTGCGAAACGTTTGAAGAAGAGTCAACTACAAAAGTATATAAACTATTAAACAGTAAATTAGATAAAATTAATTATAATCATTTAAAAGGAATAGGAATTAGAATTGCTAATAATAGTGATATAGTCTATGGATATTCTAATAAACTTGATGATAACAGTATTAATAATTTAGTAAATAATTTAACTAAAAATTTTAGTGATAATAAAAAATTAGATAATGTAATCTTAAATGATTTAAAAGTGTATAAAACTAATGTAAAAATAAATCATAATGAATTATCAGATGATAAAAAGAAAGAATATTTATATAACATAGATAGAATAGCTAGAAGTTATAGTGATAAAATAGTTCAAGTAGATGCTAGCTTTTATGAATATGATGGGAAGGTTATTATTGCTAATAGTAGTTCTAATTATGTAGAAGATAATAGAACTCTTACTAGACTTATTATAAATATAGTAGCAGAATCTAATGATAAACAAACTAATAGTATGAAAACATTTGGATTAAGTGGAGGATATGAATTATTAGATACAATTGATATAGAAAAAGAAGTAACATCATTGGCAGAATCTGCTGTTAAAAAGTTAACAGCTAAATCTTGTCCTAGTGGTGAGATGCCAGTAATTATTGGACCAGGTTTTGGAGCGGTAATATTCCATGAAGCATGTGGTCACTCGATGGAAGCAACAACTGTAGCGTTAGGTACTTCAGTATTAGCAGGCAAGCTTGGAGAAAAAGTTGCTAGTGATAAAGTAACTATTATTGATGACGGGACACTTAATAATTATTGGGGTACTACTAATGTTGACGATGAAGGAAATCAACCCCAAAAGAATGTATTAATTGAAAATGGAATATTAAAAGGATATTTAATAGATGAATTAAATAATCGTAAAATGAATATGAATATTACGGGTTCAGGAAGACGTGAAAATTATAAATATGCACCAACTTCGAGAATGAATAATACTTATTTAGCACCTTCTACTGATAAAATAGAAGATATGATAAAAAGTATTGATTATGGAATATATGCTACTAATATGGGTGGTGGAAGTGTTGATCCGGTAACAGGAGACTTTAATTTTTCTGTAAATGAAGCATACTTAATCGAGAACGGTAAAGTAACAGACATGGTTTTAGGTGGTAGTCTTATTGGAAATACTTTGGATATATTAAAAAATGTTGAAATGGTTAGTGATGACTTAAGTTTTGATACAGGATTTTGTGGTTCAAAAAGTGGTAGTGTTCCTGTAACAATTGGCGAACCTACAATTAAAGTATCAAAAATCCTAGTAGGAGGTAATTAATATGATAGAGGAACTACTTAAACTAGCAAATAGTAAAAATATTAAATTAGAAGTATTTATAGATGAAGATGAGACTATTGATATCGAAACTATGAATGATAAATTAGAAAAATATGAAAGTTCTTCTACTGATTCATATAGGATTAAAGCTTTATATAACAATAAAATAGTGACAATAAATACGGAAGATATAAGTAATCCTGAAACTATTATTAATAGTATTATTGATTTTTCTAATGCTTTAGATAAAGAAGAAGAGACAACTTTTGCTCGTGATATAGATATTAGGAATAATATAAAGGAAAAAGAAGATAAAAATTATAAAAAAATTATAAATGACTTAATTAGTTTAAATAAGTATAAGGAAAAATATCCAAATATTGATAATATAAATATGTATTATACTGATAAATATAATAAAGTTAGTATTATTAACAAAGATGCAAAATTGATAGATACTAGTAATATTAATTATATCTATGGTGAAATTGTTTGGAAAGAAAACAATATTAATCAAACAGGAAGTTTTAATATAATAAGTTTAGAGTATGATTTTTCTAAAATAGAAGAAAAATTTGTTGAAATGGTAAATGATGTTAAAGATAAAATAAAAGCAGTATCATATAAGACTAATAAATATAATGTAATTATTAAAAATAGTGAATTATTTAAAATATTAAGTAGATATAAAGATATGTATGATGCTGAACAAATAAGAAATAATTTATCACCTCTTAATAAAGATTATAATAAACAAGTGTTTTCTAATAAAATAACAATAGTAGAAGATCCGTTGAATACTAGTTTAGTGGGAACAAGAATTTTTGATATGGAAGGTAATGCTACTTATTATAAAGAACTAATTAAAGATGGTAAATTTGTTACTAAATTATATGACAATAAAAATGCTATAATTGAAGATAAAAAATCTACTGGTACAAGTGGTGGCGTTAGAAACATGTACATAATTCCTGGTAGTAATAGTTACGAAGAATTAATTAAAAAAATGAATAATGGAATAATAATTGATTCGTTAGAAGGACTTCATGCTGGTGCTAATGCAATAACAGGAGAATTATCACTACAGGCATCAGGTTATGAAGTGGCAAATGGCAAAATAAATAAAGCACTTAAATTAATTATTATGCAAACTACTTTAAAAGAATTATTTAATAATGTTATAGATATTGGAAATGATTTAGAAATGTTTAGTGTAACTGGTGGATCTCCATCAATACTATTTAACGGTGTTACAATCGTTGGGAAGGAGTAATTTATGGATAAAAGAGATTATTATGAGGTTTTAGGTGTTTCTAAAACTGCTAGTCAAGATGAAATAAAGTCAGCATTTAGAAAACTTGCTAAAAAATATCATCCGGATGTATCTAAGGAACCAGATGCTGCTGAAAAATTTAAAGAAGCTCAAGAAGCATATGCTGTATTGTCTGATGAAAATAAAAGGAAACAATATGATCAATTCGGACATAGTGCTTTCACAAATGCAAATGGTGGTTTCTCTGGATTTGAAGGATTTGATTTTGGAAGCATGTCCGATATATTCGAAGATATTCTTGGAGGTATGGGATTTGGTTTCGGAGGATCAACTTCAAGAAGAAGTTCAAGTAGAAGGGCTAGGGGTAATGATGTATTATATCATATGACAATAACTTTTGATGAAGCGGTACATGGATGTAAAAAAGATATTAATTTAGATATAACTGATGAATGCCCTGAATGTGATGGTAAAGGTGGTTTTAATTCAAAAACTTGTCCTGATTGTCATGGAAGTGGAACAATTACAGCAGAGCAAAGAACAATGTTTGGAACATTCTTAACCAAAACTACTTGTCCTAGATGTAAAGGTAAAGGAACTACATTTGAAAAAACATGTACTAAGTGTAGTGGAACAGGTCAAGTCAAAAAGAATAAAACAATAACTATAACTGTCCCTGCCGGAGTAGATGATGAAAATAGAATAAGATTATCTGGAAAAGGTGAAGCAGGAATTAACGGAGGACCTGCTGGAGACTTATATATAGAGTTTACTGTTAAAGAACATGAATTATATCAAAGAGTTGAAGATGATATATATATTGAACTTCCTATAAATATTCCTGATGCCGTTTTAGGGTGTAAAAAAGAAGTACCAACAATTTATGGTAAAGTTGACTTAACAATACCAGCTGGGACACAAAGTGGAAGTAAGTTAAAATTAAAAGGAAAAGGTATTGAAAATGTAGTAGATCATCACAAGGGAGATATGTATGTAGTTATTAAGGTAATTATACCTACTAAACTTACAAAAGAAGAGAAAAAACTATTTGAAAACTTAAAAGATACAATGAAAGAAGATAAAGGAATATTAGCAAAAATTAGAAAATTTTTAAATAATTAAAATATTCTTTTCTTTTCTTTTTTTTTCGTTTATAATGGTTTAGTGAGGTGTTATATGCATAATTTGTTAAACTTTGATACGGAAAATTTTAAATATAGATTATGTAGTTTTAACATAGAAGAACAAGAATTTTTAAACGAATTAAAAAGTGATATTAATACTAATAAATATGTTAAAGAATATTATCAATATATAAAAGATACCAAAGAAAGTATTGAAAACATAAACATATTGATAGATATACTCTAATTGTATATGAAAAAAGTAATCCAATTGCAATTGTTAATTTTTTTGAGGTAGGAGACACTTTAATATATTCCGTAATTGTAAGACCAATAATGAGAGGAAAAAATTACAGTAATAGAATTAAAGATGAACTATTTGATTATGTTTATAAAAACAGTACTGATATAAAATATATTATTGGTTATATAGAAAGTAGTAATGTAAATAGTTTAAAAAGTGTTTCTAAAACAAATATTGATGGTATAGAAAAAATATATGACCCTAGTGAAAATAAAACATATTATAAAATAACAAGTAAAAATCCATTATATAATAAAAGAATACATCTTTGTTTAAGGATAATTTGCTGCGATTAAACTTAAAAGAAAAACATCATCTGAGTTAGAAGGATAATGACTAATAAGTAGGGAAACGTTCTTTCATAGTAAACACCATTAAGGGTTACAGGAGTAAATAGAATAGATCCTAGTTATTACATCTCGAAAGATATAATAACACAAGGGTATAAATAATCCAAAGTTTTAACTATTTTACTTATAAAATAGAATAAATAAAAAATAGTTAATATAAGTGAGTTTTTCACTTACAAAAACTATTATACGAGGAGTAGATAACATGCAAAGATATTTTGCTAAAGATAAAGTTGATAATAAAATAGAACTTTTAGATAGTGATATGTATCACATAAAAAAAGTAATGCGCATGAATGTTAATGATAATGTGGAAGTTATTTATGATAAAAAATTATATTTATGTAAAATTACTGATAATTATGAGATAGAAATTATTAATGAAATAGAAGAAAATAATGAATTAGATATAGATGTTACTATTGCAATAGGTATGGTAAAGGAACAAAAATTTGATTTAATTCTTCAAAAATTAACAGAATTAGGAGTAAAAGAGATAATTCCACTTATAATGGAAAGAAGTATAGTAAAGTTAGATAATTCTAAAATTAATAAAAAATTAGAAAGATGGAATCTTATTTGTAAAGAAGCAAGTGAACAATCAAAAAGAAATATTGTTCCTAAAGTGATGGCTCCAATGACAATAAAAGAATTAGTAAAATTAGATTATGATAAAAAATTAATTTGTAGTGTCAAACAACAAGATAACTTTATTAATTCCTATTTACATTTTAAAGAAAATTGTGTTAAAATGTTAATAGTGATAGGACCTGAAGGTGGAGTATCAGAAAGTGAAGAACAATTCTTAAATGATAATGATTTTATTAGTGTTTCATTAGGTAGGAGAGTTCTTCGAGTAGAAACAGCAGCAATATATGTTGCAAGCGTTATAAATTACAGTTGTATGGAGTGATTATAATGGGTGTATTAGATACTTTTGGACAATTTTATAATAGTTTAGATACAGTAAGTTTAGTTATGTTTTGGTCAGCAATTTTTGCTTTTTTATTTCTATTGGTATTATCTGTTAATTTATATAATAAAAATAAACAATTAGTGTTTATTATTGATGAACTAAAAAAGAATTTACGTGATGCAGTTAAAAGTGAACTTAATAATTCTAAATTAGAAGTAAAAAAAGAAGTAGTAGAACCAGTAAAAGAAGAAAAAACAGTAGAAAGTACAAATAAAGTAAAACAAGAAAAAATTCTTGAAAAAGTAGATGTAGATAAAAAAGATAATATTTCTAAAAAAGAGGAAGGACCATATTCTAAAAATGTATTAAGAGAAATATCAACTAGGTATCAAACTTCTCCAATTAGTATAAAAAAAGAAGAAAATAACGATAAGGTAAATATAGCAAGTATTAGTAAAGATGAAGAACCAAAAGTTAAAGAAGAAGTTATAGAGCAAAAAGAAAAAACAAATCAAAAAAAGTTATCTTTTGCAGAAGAAATATCTAAAAAAATGGAAGAAGAATTAAAACCTCAAACAATTGAACTTACTGATTATGAGAAACAACAAGAAGAAGAAGCTATAATAAGTTATCAAGAATTATTACAAACTAATAAAGATAGATTATATAACATAACTGATGAAGAAGAAACAGTAGATTTTATTAAAGAATTAAAATCTTTTAGAAGTAGTTTATAAATATTTTAATTGTAATAAATAAAGAATGATGGAATATATTTAAACGAAGAGTTCAATATTTTTATAATAAAAATATATTGACATCAACATTATAGTGTGTTATATTAATAATGTTCAGAAATTTAAGTTTTGTGTTATCATAGAACTTATCTTTTGAGTAATAAATGAAACACCAGGGTATGTGTAAGAAAGGAGGGTTAAAATGCCTACAATTAATCAAATTATTAGAAAAGGTAGAGGTAGAAAAAATAGAAAAAGTAAATCACCTGCTTTATTAGTAGGAGTTAATAGTATTCAAAAGAAAACTACTAAATTAGATTCACCTCAAAAAAGAGGAGTATGTACTCGTGTTGGAACAATGACTCCAAAAAAACCTAACTCTGCGCTTCGTAAATATGCGCGTGTTCGTTTATCTAATGGAATGGAAGTTACTTGCTATATTCCAGGAATTGGACATAACTTACAAGAACACAGTGTTGTATTAATTAGAGGAGGACGTGTTAAAGACTTAATCGGTGTTAGATATCATATTATTCGTGGTACACTAGACACTGCTGGAGTTCAAAACCGTATGCAAGGTCGTTCTAAATATGGTGCAAAAAGACCTAAAAAATAAAAACTTTTAAATTAATATAAATAGGGAAGGAGGAAGAACATGCGTAAAAGACGTGCAGTAAAAAGAGACGTATTACCTGATGCAATATACAATTCTAAAGTTGTTACTAAATTAATTAATCAAATAATGAATGATGGTAAAAAAGGAACAGCTCAAAGAATCGTTTATGATGCATTTGAAATGATTAAAGAAAAAACTGGTAAAGAAGCCATGGAAGTATTTAATGCTGCAATGGAAAACATTAAACCAGCTTTAGAAGTTAAATCAAGAAGAGTTGGAGGCGCTAACTATCAAGTTCCAATTGAAGTTAAAGCAGAACGTGCTCAAACACTTGCTTTTCGTTGGTTAGTACAATATGCAAGACTTAGAAATGGACATTCAATGTCTGAAAATTTAGCAAATGAAATAATTGATGCATCTAATGGAATAGGAGCTTCTGTTAAGAAAAGAGAAGATACTCATAAGATGGCTGAAGCTAATAAAGCATTTGCACATTATAGATGGTAATTAAAGAAAGGAAATAAAATATGGCTCGTAAAATATCGTTAGAACATACACGTAATATTGGAATTATGGCCCATATCGATGCTGGTAAAACAACAACAACAGAACGTGTTTTATACCATACTGGTAAAATCCATAAAATTGGTGAAACTCATGATGGTGAAAGTCAAATGGACTGGATGGAACAAGAACAAGAACGTGGTATAACTATTACTTCTGCTGCTACTACAGCATTTTGGAAAGGTTATAGATTTAATATTATAGATACTCCAGGACACGTTGACTTTACTATTGAAGTTCAAAGAAGTCTTAGAGTACTTGATGGTGCTGTATTATTAATTGACTCACAAGCAGGAGTAGAACCACAAAGTGAAACTGTATGGAGACAAGCTAATGAATATAAAGTACCAAGAATAATTTTCTCAAATAAAATGGACAAGATGGGTGCAGATTTTTACTTTAGTTTAAAAACTATTGGAGACAGATTGGGTGCTAATTGTGCAGCAATAGAACTTCCAATTGGTGCTGAAGCTGACTTTAATGGCGTTATAGACTTAGTAACAATGAAAGCATATCATTTTGATGGTGGGCAAGATGAAAATTATACTGAAATTGAAATACCTGCTGATATGAAAGATAAAGCTCTTGAATATCGTAATATCTTAATTGAAAAAGCAGCAGATTTTGATGAAGAATTAATGATGACTTATTTAGATGGAGGAGAAATTACAGTAGAAGCTCTTAAGAAAGCTATTAGAACAGGTGTTTTAAAAGCAGAATTCTTCCCAGTTATGTGTGGAACTGCTTTAGGAAACATGGGTATTAAGTTATTACTTGATGCTGTAATTGATTATTTACCTGCTCCGACTGATGTAGAAGCTATTGAATGTACTGATATGAATGGTAACGAAGTATTAAGACACCCATCAGATTCAGAACCATTTACTGCATTAGCATTTAAAATTATGACAGATCCATTTGTTGGAAAACTTACATTCTTTAGAGTTTATTCAGGAGTATTAAGTAGTGGTTCTTATGTACTTAACTCAACTAAAAATGCTAAAGAAAGAGTTGGAAGAATTCTTCAAATGCATGCTAATCACAGAGAAGAAATATCAGAAGTATATGCAGGAGATATTGCTGCAGCAGTAGGATTAAAAAATACAACAACTGCTGATACTTTATGTGATGAAAAGAAACCATGCATAATGAAAGGTATGGAATTCCCAGAACCAGTTATTTCACAAGCTGTTGAACCAAAATCAAAAGCTGATCAAGACAAAATGGGATTAGCTCTTCAAAAATTAGCAGAAGAAGATCCAACATTTAAAATGCACACAGATCCTGAAACAGGGCAAACAGTTATTTCTGGTATGGGAGAATTACACTTGGATGTATTAATTGATAGAATGAGAAGAGAATTTGGAGTAGAAGCTACAGTAGGTGCTCCACAAGTTGCTTATCGTGAAACAATTACTCAAACAGCTGAGTGTGAAGGTAAACATATTAAACAATCTGGTGGACGTGGACAATATGGACATGTATGGGTTAGATTTGAACCAAATCCAGATAAAGGATACGAATTTGTTGATAATATCGTTGGTGGTGTAGTACCAAGAGAATATATCTCAGTAGTAGATAAAGGATTACAAGAAGCAATGCAAACTGGTATTCTTGCAGGATATCCAATGGTAGATGTAAAAGCTACATTGTTTGATGGATCATACCATGATGTTGACTCATCAGAAATGGCATTTAAAATTGCTGCATCACTTGCTTTAAAAGAAGCAAAAAACAAATGTAAACCAGTACTTTTAGAACCAATTATGAAAGTAGTAGTAGTTGCTCCAGAAGAATATACTGGTTCTGTAATGGGAGATATTACTTCTAGACGTGGACGTCCACTTGGACAAGAAGCTAGAGGTAATGCAATAGCATTTGAAGCTATGGTACCACTTGCAGAGATGTTTGGTTATGCAACTAGTCTTCGTTCAAATACACAAGGTAGAGGTAACTTTACAATGGTTCTTGACCATTATGAAGAAGTTCCAAAATCTATAGCAGAAGACATAATCAAAAAAAATGGTGGAAATTAATCAAAGATATTGCAATATTTCCAAAATTTGATAAAATAGAATATGTAATTAATTAAGAAAGAGAGGAAAATAAAAATGGCAAAAGAAAAATTTGACAGAAGCAAACCCCATGTTAACATTGGTACAATTGGCCATGTTGACCATGGTAAAACTACATTAACTGCTGCTATTACTAAAGTATTAGCAGGAAAAGGTGGAGCAGAATTCGTTGATTATGCTAACATTGATAAGGCTCCTGAAGAAAGAGAAAGAGGTATTACAATTAATACTGCTCACGTTGAGTATCAAACTGCAAATCGTCATTATGCTCACGTTGACTGCCCAGGACACGCAGACTATGTAAAAAACATGATTACTGGTGCTGCTCAAATGGATGGAGCAATCTTAGTTATTGCTGCAACTGATGGACCAATGGCTCAAACTAGAGAACACATCTTATTATCAAGACAAGTTGGAGTTCCTAAAATGGTTGTATTCATGAATAAATGTGACATGGTTGATGATGAAGAATTATTAGACCTTGTTGAAATGGAAATTCGTGAATTATTAAATGAATATGGATATGATGGAGATAATACTCCAGTAATTAGAGGATCTGCATTAAAAGCTCTTGAAGGAGAAGAAAAATACGTTAAAGCTATTGAAGAATTAATGGATGCAGTTGATACTTGGATTCCAACTCCAGAAAGAGATACTGATAAACCATTCTTAATGTCAATTGAAGACGTATTTACAATCACAGGTCGTGGAACTGTTGTTACAGGACGTGTTGAAAGAGGACAATTAAAGCTTAATGATGAAGTTGAAATAGTTGGTTTAAAACCTACTAAGAAAACAGTTGTTACTGGAATTGAAATGTTTAGAAAACAACTTGATTATGCTGAAGCAGGAGATAATGCTGGTGTATTATTACGTGGTATTTCTCGTGAAGAAGTTGAAAGAGGACAAGTTCTTGCTAAACCAGGAAGTGTTCATCCACATAAAAAATTCAAAGCTGAAGTTTATGTACTTACTAAAGAAGAAGGTGGAAGACATACTCCATTCTTTGCAAACTACAGACCACAATTCTATTTCAGAACTACTGATGTTACTGGTGTAATTGAATTACCAGAAGGAACAGAAATGGTAATGCCAGGAGACAAAGTAACTATGACTGTTGAATTAATCGCGCCAATCGCTGTTGAAAACGGAACTAACTTCTCAATTCGTGAAGGTGGACGTACAGTAGGTGCTGGTGTAGTATCAGAAATTATAGAATAATTATTAAATTTAAATGATATAAATCTCATTTCTATATAGAAATGAGATTTTATTATGTATATTTGAATATAAAAAAATATTGATAACCATATATCAATATTTAATATTTAGTTATATTTTTGTCTATCAACAAAATTTATAAAAGTATAAATTGTATTATTTATTATTAAATTATATTGTCCTGGATATGTATATATTTTAGCATCAAATCCTAATTTTGATAAAAAAACACCATTATATTTATGATAATTATTTGGGACGTATCCTAAGTTAAATTTATTGTAGCCTAATTTATTATATAATTTAATAATTTCCCATTTTATTGAATAAGAAGCTCTAATTTCTCTAGTTTTTTCTTCATATCCATCGATAATGAATGATATTTCATTATTTGTTTTTATTATTGCAACCGTTGAAATGATAATTTTTTCTTTATATATATTATTAAGATTAATAGCTTTTTTAATTTCATTATTATACTTTTCTAATAATTTATCAGAATTTATTTTTTTGTTAATATAACGACTTTTATTTTTAATATTTATGTTTAATATTTTCGCACTTAATTTTTCGTTTCTTCTCTTCTCTTTGTTAAGAAGATTATGACAATTCTTTAAATAAATATTTGCATCAAGAGTAGCAAAATATATTTCAAATTTATTATTTTCATTATTAAAATAATTCAAATAATTTTCATAATAATCTTTTTTGAAATTTGTTTTTTTATTAATTAAATTATAAAATTTATCTAAATCTTTTTGATTTCCTTTAAAAACATGTATTCCCATTATTTTATTTTCTTTAATATTTCTTTTAATAAATCTACTTATTTTATTATATGTATTATTAATATTATTATCTGTTTCTAAATACAAACATGTATCTAGTGTTTCTCTTTTGCTTTTTTTATATCCAAGAGTATTAAATGTATTAAAGATTTCATTATTAAAATATAATAATGTATTGTTTTTATCAGCAATAGAACTTGGACATAGGGGATGTAACGATATATATACATAATTTAATTTATCTAAGTATTCTTTTAATAATTTTGTAAAAGTACTAAATAGATTATAATCAGTGTAATCAATTAAAAATCCACCTGGTGCATATCCGAAAATATATTTGCCAAAAATTTTCTTATTTAATATTAAAGTTGCTGCAGTTAAATTATTCTTATTATCTAACATGCCTACATATAATATTTCATATCCATTATTTTTTTGCATGTTGGCAAATTCTATACTTTGTAAATAATTTCTTTTACTATGTATTCTAGAATAATTTCTAAATTGTATTTCTGTAAGACTGATTATTTTCATTTTCTTTCCTCCAATGCACAGTAGTATTATATCATAATATAATAATTCAATCAATTATAAAAAATTATTAATATTTCTTAGAAAAGCAAATATTATATTGCTAATATTTATTTTTACATGATATAATTATTAAGGAAAGTTGTGATAAATATGGATTCAAAAAACGTTAGAAACTTTAGTATCATTGCACATATTGATCATGGTAAAAGCACACTTGCAGATCGAATATTAGAATATACTGGTGCTATTGATAAAAGACAAATGAAAGACCAGTTATTAGATAATATGGATATAGAAAGGGAAAGAGGTATAACTATTAAATTAAATGCCGTTAGAATAGATTATAATGGTCATATATTAAATTTAATTGATACTCCAGGACACGTAGATTTTACTTATGAAGTATCAAGAAGTTTAGCTTCGTGTGAGGGTGCTATATTAATTGTTGATGCTGCTCAAGGGATTGAAGCACAAACTCTTGCAAATGTTTATTTGGCAATAGAGAATAATTTAGAAATAATACCAGTAATAAATAAAATTGATTTACCTAATGCTGATATTGAAAGTAGAATTAAAGAATTAGAAGATACTTTTGGGTTTAAAAAAGAAGAAATTATATTAACATCTGCTAAAACAGGAGTTGGGGTTGATAAATTAGTTGATGCTATTATTGATAGAATTCCTTCACCAAAAGGTAATAGCGAAAATAAATTACAATGCTTAATATTTGATAGTTACTTTGACTCATATAAAGGAGTAATTGCTTTAGTTAGAGTAATGGAAGGAAAAATAAAAGTAGGGGATACTATTAAAATGATGGCTACAGGAGCAACGTATGATGTAGTAGAACTTGGTTATCATACTCCAATGGAAAAGAAAGTAAATTCTTTAGAAGCCGGAGATGTAGGTTTTATATCTGCTAGTATTAAAAGTATTGATGATGTAAAAGTAGGGGACACTGTTACTTTAAAAGATAATCCTGCAGAGACTCCTCTTGAAGGATACAAACAAATGAAGCCAATGGTTTTCTGTGGATTATATCCAATTGATTCATCTAAATATCCTAATTTAAGAGAAGCTTTGGAAAAATTAAAATTAAATGATGCATCACTAGTATTTGAACCAGAAACTTCGACTACTTTAGGATTTGGTTTTAGAACAGGCTTTTTAGGATTATTACATATGGAAATAATTGTAGAAAGAATAGAAAGAGAATTTGGAGTAGAAATTATTGCTACTTCTCCTTCAGTTATTTATGAAATAGAATTAACAGATGGGAATATAATATTTATAGATAATCCTTCTACTTTTCCTGAAAGAGTTAAGATAAAAAAAATAAAAGAGCCTTATATTAGAACTAATATATTTGTTCCAAGTAGTTATATTGGTAGTATTATGGAATTATGCCAAGATAAAAGAGGAACATATATAGGTATGGAATATATAGATAAAACAAGAGTAAATATTCATTACGAAATACCTTTATCGGAGATAGTATATGATTTTTTTGATAAATTAAAGTCATATACTAAAGGTTATGCTTCTTTTGACTATGATTTAATAGGTAATAAAGATAGTGATTTAGTTAAAATGGATATTCAGTTAAATGGAGAAATAGTTGATGCTTTAAGCATAATTGTTCATAAAGATTTTGCATATAAGCGAGGAAGAATAATTGTAGATAATTTGAAAAATATTATACCAAGACAAATGTTTGAAGTGCCAATTCAAGCAGTAATTGGTAGCAAAGTAATTGCTCGGAGTGATATAAAAGCAATGCGTAAAAATGTTTTAGCAAAATGTTATGGAGGGGATATCACAAGAAAAAGAAAACTATTAGACAAGCAAAAAGAAGGTAAAAAGAAAATGAAACAAATAGGTCATGTTGAAATACCTAGTGAAGCCTTTTTATCAGTTTTAAGTACAAATGAAATTGAAAAGAAATAGGAGACCATAATGAGTAATAGGGAGATTGAACAAAAAATTTTAAATTATGATTTAGAAATATATGAATTGGAAGAATATTTAGATGAAAATTTTGTATCTGTTATGACTGGAATGGTAGATGCATTATACGTATTAATGAAACATGCAAATAAAAATAGAGAATTGATTGACGATATATTTAAAGAAATAGAAGGTGTTGTTACAGAAGAAAAAGAAGAAGTGAAACTAAAACTAATAGTAGAATTAATAAAAAAATTAAATAATAGAATAGAAGCAACTTATAATAAAAAGAGTAAAAATGATATAATCGGATTAAAAAATAGATTAATAAAGATATTAAGAGAAATTGAAAATAAAAAAGTAGATGAAATAAATAATAATATAATGCATATTTTTATGAAATTGATATATGAAGAAAAAAGTATTGAGAATATTGAAGCATTAATAAAAAGTAAAAAAAATATTGAATACAAAATAATTGATGAAATATTCAGTAGTGTATTAGAAGATTATGTAAGTGCCACAGAAGAAGAAAATATTAATTATTTTTATAAAGTTATTGTAATTTTTGTAAAGAGTTGTTTTAACAAAGATTTATCAAAAAATAGTGAAAAATATATGAAAATATTAAACAGTGGTAGCAAAAGAGAACATGTAAAATTGCTTATTGATAGATTAAATAATAAGAAAATATTACAAGAAGATTTAAAGAAAAAATATGATGTAAGTACAAATAATCATCTTTGTTATAAAGATTCAGAATATAATCTTTGTGACTATGCAAGGCATGACTATACGTATCAAAAGGTTATAACTATAGATGATGAAGGTAATGAATGCAATGATGATGGTTTATTCATAGAAAAGAATAATGATGGATCGTATACTTTATACATTCATATCTCTGATATTCCCACTTTAATAAAGAAAGATAGTTATTTAGATATAATGGCATATAAAAGTGCTGAGACTATATATTTATGTGATAATGAAATAACCGTTTATCCAGAAAATATATCTAATAATTTAGGTTCTTTATTAGAGGGAAATGTTAGAAATGTAATAACTTATAGGTTTATTGTTAATCCTAATTTTGAAATTGATCCAGACTGCTTTAAAATAGAAAGGTCAATAATAAAAGTAGGTAAATCTCTTAGTTATAATGAAGTTGATAGGCGTTTAAAAAAAGTAGGTAATAATTATACAGATACTATGTTAGTAGCTTTAAATTGCATTTCTTCAATTTTAAAAAGTGGAAATTTATATAAGGATATTTATAGAAAAACAGAAAATAAAACGACAGGAGAAGTTACTAATAGTTCTTTAGCAAATAAATCTAATGCGGCAAAAATTGTTCAAGAAATGATGATTCTTACTAATAGTTATGTTGATAAATATTTTGTACAAAGGGGTTATCCTTATATACATAGAATTCATAATGCTCCAAGTTCTGATATTGATAAAAATATAATGCTTATATTAGGAATTGATTCAGATACATTGCGTAATAACCCTAAGTGTGTTAAAATATTAAATGCTGTTAAGGAAAGGTATTTAAATGCAGAATATTCTAGTACAAGTGCAAAACATTATGGATTAGGACTTGATTATTATTCACATTCAACTAGTCCTCTTAGAAGATATGCTGATGCTTTAGGTCAGTATGTTATGTATGATATATTGTTTAATGAAAATTTTGATGATAAAACTATTTATAAATGGGAACATATATTAAAAGAAGCATGTCCATATTTAAATGAAAGAATTAAAAATAATGCATTATTTGCTAGTGAGTACAATTATTTAGTAGCCAAAAAGAAGATAAGAAAGAAGTGATAGTATGATGCTTCCTAATTTGAAAGATGCAAAAAAAAGAACAAACAATAAAATCTCGATAATAAAAGATGATTATATAATTCCAAATGATATTAAAGATATTGGTATAAATAAAAAATATCATATAGTTACTTATGGTTGTCAAATGAATGTTCATGATTCAGAAAATATCAGTGCCATATTAGAAGATATGAAATATACTAAAATTGATAATATGGATGACGCTGATATCATCGTAATTAATACTTGTGCAATCAGAGAAAATGCTCATAATAAAGTAGTGGGTATGCTTGGTAGAATTAAACATTTAAGAGAGACAAAAAAAGATATTATAACTATTTTCTGTGGTTGTATGGCTCAAGAAGAGAGTATTGCTAATATGATAAAAGATAAATATAAATGGGTAGATATAGTATTTGGTACTCATAATATTCATAAGTTACCAATATATTTAAGTGATTTATATAAGAATAGAAAACAAGAAATAGAAGTATATAGTATTGAAGGATCTGTATATGAAGGAATTCCTGTAAAAAGAGATTCTAAATATAAAGCTTGGGTAAATATAATGTATGGTTGTGATAAATTTTGTACATATTGTATTGTTCCTTATACTAGAGGGAAACAAAGAAGTAGACTTCCTGAAGATATTTTAAAAGAAGTAGAAGAATTAAAGAAACAAGGATATATGGAAGTTACTTTACTTGGACAAAATGTTAATGCTTATGGTAAAGACTTAGATATAAATTATACTATGACTAATTTACTTGAAGATGTTGCTAAAATAGGTATCCCTAGAGTAAGATTTATTACTTCTCATCCTTGGGATTTTACTGATGATATGATTGATGTAATAGCAAAATATGATAATATTATGCCTTATATTCATTTACCTATTCAATCAGGTAGTAGTAGAATTTTAAAATTAATGGGTAGAAGATATACTAAAGAAGAATATATTCTCTTATTTAATAAAATAAAAAATAAAGTTCCTAATGTGGCAATTTCTACTGATATAATTGTAGGTTTTCCAGGAGAGACAGAAGAAGACTTTAAAGAAACAATAGACGTAGTAGATAAGTTAAAATATGATTTAGCATATACTTTTATATTCTCTAAAAGAATTGGAACTCCTGCTTATAATATGGAAGATAAAGTTAGTATGGAAGAGAAAAAAGAGAGACTTGCAAGACTTAATGAACTTGTAAATAAGTATGCTAATATTAATAATATGAAATATAAAGATAAAGTAGTAGAAGTTTTAATTGAAGATGCATCAGATAAAGAAGGATATTTAATGGGATATACAGATACCATGAAACTTGTTAATGTTAAATGTGATGAATCTTATCTTGGTAAAATAGTAAAAGTTAAAATTACTGATGTAAAAACATGGTCATTGGATGGAGAACTTTATAATGAGTAATATAAATAAATTATTTAATGATATAAAATCTTCTTCATTATATGATGAATATAATAAAATAGGGGATATATTAAAAAAAGATTTTAGTATTAGTAAATTAATGACAGAAATAAATTACAAAGTGAAGCATTGCGCTTAGAATATGATAACGATCCTAAATATATAGAAAAAAATAAATTAATAGAAGACAAAGTAAATATTTTAAATAATAATAAAGTATATCAAGAATATTTAAGAGAAATTAATAAATTTAATAAAGAAATTAATGATAAATAAAACCTAGGATAAACAAAATCCTAGGTTATTTATTATTTAAACTATTAGCAATATTAGCTTTGATTTCATCAGAATCAATACTTTCATCTAAATCTACTAATCTAAGTACTTCTTCAAATGTAGTAAATCCTGCTAATACTTTATATAATCCATCTTGTAACATCGTAATTACATCTTTTGTATAAACAAGTTTTCTTAATTCATCTTTTCTTATTCCATCACTAATTGCATCTCTTATGTCTTGATTTATAAGTAATACTTCATGAAGGGCAACTCTTCCTTTATAACCATTATTACATTCATCACAATCTCCTGCTTCATATATTTGATTTACTTCTCTTCCTAATACTAATTTAAATAAGTTTTTTTCATATTGAGTAGTAGGTCTTAAATGTTTACATTTATCACATAATTTTCTAGCTAATGTTTGAGATATTATTCCCATAAGGGCACTAGCAAGTAAGTATCTTTCAACATCCATATCTAAGAGTCTTTCTATGGTATTCAATGAGTTATTGGTGTGAATAGTTGATAATACTAAGTGACCTGTAATGGATGCTCTAACAGCTATTCTGGCTGTTTCACTATCACGAATTTCTCCGATCATAATAACATTTGGGTCTTGTCTTAAAATACTTCTAAGTACTGTAGCAAAGTCAAGTCCTATTTCACTATTAACTTGAACTTGATTAATTCCTTCAATATCCATTTCAACTGGGTCTTCAACAGTAACCAAGTTAGAACCTTCAACATTAAGTCTTTGTAAAAATGAATATACAGTAGTAGATTTACCAGAACCAGTAGCTCCTGTTACTAAGATAATTCCATTTGGTGCACTAATCATTTTTAATACTTTTTTATAATTAACTTCACTAAAATATAAGTATTCAATACCTTTTAAACTCATTGAATAATCCATAATACGAATAACTATTTTTTCTCCACGTTTAGTGGGTAAAGCAGATACACGCATATCTAAGTTTATTCCTCTTAATATTGTTTTTATTGCGCCATCTTGTGGCAATCTAGTTTCTGTTATATTCATACCTGCAAGTATTTTTATTCTCGTAATAATATTTTGACGAACACTATTAGGAATAGTTGTAAGAGTATCTAATACACCATCTACTCTAATTCTAACTTTTAAAAATTCATCTGCTGGATCGAAATGGATGTCTGAAGCACCTTTTTCTGCAGCATATATAATAATTTCATTAACAGCATCAACAACTGGCATTTTAGTAAAATCAAAAGTCTTCCTCATAGTACCCTCTTTTCTTATTCTCTATATGTATTATACAAAAAAATAAATTATAAATCAATATTTAATAAATAAAAAAAGAACATAACGTTCTTAATTACATAATGGCGGAGACGGAGGGATTTGAACCCTCGCACCAGTTTCCCAGTCTACACCCTTAGCAGGGGCGCCTCTTCAGCCTCTTGAGTACGTCTCCGTGACTACATATTTAATTCTATAGTAAAATAAAAAAAAAGTCAATCACTTTACAACTTTTTAATTAACTTTTGTTAAATTTATATTTCCTTCTTTATATAATGCTAACATAGAATTAATTATTTCTTTAATATTATTGGAGTCTTCTTCTTTACTTAATTCTTTATCAAGTTCATAAATTTTATTAGATAATTCAATATCGTTTAAATAGTATTCATTAACAATAACTTCTCCATTATAAGCATTTTTAATCTTTTCAATATTATCATATGAAGAAGTGATACCAATAATAGCTTTATACAAACCATCATCTTCATAATATACATAATTATTTCCCATTGTATTAGCACGCATATTATCATAACTAGAGTAAGCCCCTGCTTGTAATAAATACATAGTATTATTAGCTAAAAAAGTGTCATTTTCATCGTATATGTTATAGACAATTTTACCACATATTGCTCCACATAATATAGATATAAATACTGGAATTACTACTTTTTTTGTTTGATTTATTATTTTTTCTTTCATCTTATCACCATATTTAGTATATATCTAATCTATGTAATATTTTGTCGAACTATAACCGAAATACTAAGAAAATATTATTGATTATTAAATAATAATATAGTATAATATATTAGTATAGAAAGTG
Organism: uncultured Bacilli bacterium; assembly: GCA_944368815.1. GTDB lineage: Bacteria > Bacillota_I > Bacilli_A > RF39 > UBA660 > CALVVX01. Next base: position 18,601 of record CALVXD010000004.1, on the reverse strand, counting down.
GAGGTTATAATGAAAGATTTAATAAAAAAACATAAGAAATTAGCGATTGCTGTGGGGATTTCTTTGGTTCTATTATTAATTATATTAATATTCTTTGTAATGCTATTAGTTGGAGGTTCTTCTAATAAATATGGAAATAGGTTAGATGGAATTGAAGAAGTTAAAATATCTAATGATGAATTAGATACTATTGCAATTGAAATGAAAGAAAAAGAAGGAGTAAAAGATGCTAGTGTTAGAATTCAAGGTAAAATTATTAATGTAATTCTTACTTTTAATAGTGATATTGATTCTAAGAAAGCTAAAGAAGTAGCAATATCTACATTGGAAAGTTTTAGTGAAGAACAATTAGGATTTTATAATGTTCAATATTTCCTAACTAGAGAATCTACTGGTGAAGAAGATACTCCTTATGTTGTAACAGGAAATAAACATCCATCAAAAGAAGAAATAGGATGGACAAATAACGGTGAATAGTATGAAAAAAAATAAAGCAAATAAAACTTTAATACTAACGATAATTGGAGTTATTCTTTTAGTAGTATTACTTATATTTATTTTAAATTATAGTAAAGATGATTCAACATTTTCTTTACTTGAAAAAAAATGGATTAAAGATAATGAGAATAATGTAATAGATGTTAGTATATATAATGATGTTCCTGTATTTGGGGAAAATGGAAGTGGAGTATCATTTGATTATTTAGATGATTTTACAGAAAAATATAATATTAAATTTAATAAAATATCTTATTTATATGATAGTGATACTAGTTATAAGAATGTATCATTTAAAGTATTAAGTAGTGATTCCGAACTTAGTAATAATGATATATTATTATATGAAGATACTTATGTTGTAGTAAGTACTAAAACTGCAGGTATTGATAAAATATCTGATTTAAGTAATTTAGAAATAGGGGTATTAGAAGAAGATTTATCTTTAATGTCTTATTATTTAGTGGACGCTAAAGATGTAAAGTATACACCATATAAGTCAGAAGAAGAAATAATTAATGCAATTAAAGAAGAAAAGTTATCTTATGCAATAATTCCTAAAACATTATATTTAGATGATATTATTAAAAATAATTTAAATATATTATTTCACGTAAGTGATTTAAGTAAAAAGTATGTTTTAACTATTAATGATAATGAAACACTTCTTAATATAATGAAGAAATATAATAAACAGTTTACAAGCGAGTATGATGAATCTTATAATACTAATTTGCTTACTTCGACATTTAAATATTTAGAAGTAAGTGATGCTGAAAAATCAAGTTATAATAGTAGTACCTATACTTATGGTTATGTAGTAAATATGCCATATGAAAATAGTGAAAGTAATGATTTTGTAGGTACTATATCTAATTATTTAAGTGGTTTTGAAGACGCTTATGATGTAGACTTTAAGATGGTAGAATATAGTAATATTAAGGAACTTAGACAAGCATTATCAAATGGAGAAGTAGATTTAGTATTTTCAAACTTTAATGTTGATGGTACTAATATTGATAAAATATATTCAATATCTCCTTTAAAAGAAGAATACGTAATACTTGCTAAAGAACCATTTACAGTAGATTCTATTAGAAGTTTAGATAATAAAGAAGTATATGTAGTTAGTAATACTTATTTAGATGATTATTTAGGTAGTAATAATGTTAAAACTAAAGGTTTTAATAATACGGATGAACTTTTAAAAAATGTTGATAATAATAGTATTATAGCATTAGATATTAATACTTATAGATATTATCAAGATCAAAAGTTACTAGGATACAAAGTATTATATACAGGACTTCTTGATCAAGACTTTAAGTTTGTAATAAGAGATGTTAATAAGAATACAACATTTGCTAAATTATTTACAACTTATATTAGTACAGTTAATTATAATGATATAAAATATAAATATAATACGACTGCTACTATTGGTAATATGGATTTCTTAAAGAGTTTAATTAAATACTTGATTATAGCATTATTCTTTGTTATGGGAATAATTGTTCTTATGGTAGCATTTAGAAAACGTAAAAAAGAAAAATTAGGAAAAGATGATAAACTTAAATATATAGACATTATGACTTCCTTAAAAAATAGAAATTATTTAAATCATAATATTCCTAAATGGGAAGAAAATGTTATATATCCTCAAGCAGTTATTGTAATAGATTTGAATAATATAAAAGATATTAATGATAATTATGGAGTTGAAGAAGGGGATAACGAAATAAAGAAAGCAGCTTCAATTCTTATAAATAATCAACTTGAGAAGTCTGATATTATAAGAACTGATGGTAATGAATTTTTAATATATATGGTTGGTTATGAAGAAAAAGCCGTAATAGCATATACAAGAAAGATACATAAAGAATTAAAAGAATTACCACATCAATATGGAGCATCAATTGGTTATAGTATGATTCTTGATGATATTAAAACAATTGAAGACGCGATTAATGAAGCAACTATTTTAATGAGGCAACAAAAAGAAAAGAAATAGGGTGAAAGTATGAAGACTAGGTTAAAGCGTTATTTAAAGAAGTTAATTAAAGTTTTACGAAAACCAGAAATGAATATATTACCAGGTAATATGGCTTTCTATTTTGTACTTGCTTTAATACCTCTTTTAACGATTATAATTTTGGTAGCTTCATACTTTTCTATTTCAATAGATTTAGTGGCAGATTTAGTTAAAGATATCTTTCCTAATCAAGTATCAGATACAATAATAGCATTAATTTCTGGTAAAGGATTTGATACTAATATAGGTATATTTAATATTGTAGCGTTTGCAGTAGCTACTAATGGTACTTATTCTATAATAACAGCATCTAATACTTTATATAAAGTAGAAGAAAATGATATGTTAAAAGATAGAATAAAATCAGTATTAATTCTAATAATAATAGTAATATTACTTTTCTTCTTGTTATTAGTACCAATACTAGGAGGACAAATATTATCACTTTTAGAAAGTATTGAAATATTTGATGGTAGCTTAATGTTTATTTATGATTTAGTAAAATGGCCAATATCATTTTTAATAATTTACTTTAATATAAAATTAATTTATGCAATATCTCCAAGTAAACAAATACCTAGTAATGAAACTACATATGGAGCATTTTTTACAACAGTAATATGGGTAATTAGTACAGTAGTATTTTCTTATTATGTAACTTATTTTGCTAAATATGACGTTTTATATGGAAATTTGTCAACAATTATTATGTTAATGATATGGATGTATGTTTTGTGTTATGTTTTTGTATTAGGTATGGCTATAAATGCTACTAAATATAATAATTCTGATTAAATTAGATATAATAATAAAGAATACACAATTTATAGTGTTACTTATGTGTATTCTAATTCACAGACTATTAATATTATTAATCTAGTTTTACTGTGAACTAACTATAATATATTTTAAAGTAATACTATGATCTCCTTATAAATATTAATAGCCTATTACGGGTAAGCGACTTTGCAGGTCGCTTTTTTTTCGACAAATTTTTCTGAATATGGTTGTTATAATATGAATGTATTTACATAAAATTAGTTGAAAGAAGGGAATATATGAAAAAAGCATATTTAGGAGTCGATATTGGAAGTATTTCTACTAAAGGAGTAGTAATAGATGAAAATAATAATATTTTAGCAAGTGATTATTTAAGAACTGAAGGAGACCCCATTGGGGCAGTAAAAAAATTAATAAAAAGTTTGAAAAATAATTTAAATATAAATGAATACCAAGTAGTAGGAGTAGGTACTACTGGTAGTGCTAGAAAATTAATAGGAACTATACTTGGAGCAAGTATTATTAAAAATGAAATAACTGCTCATGCAATAGGTACAACATCATTGTATCCTGATGTTAAAACAATATTTGAAATAGGAGGTCAAGACTCTAAAATTATTATATTAGATGATGGTGTAGTTACTGATTATGCAATGAATACTTTATGTGCGGCTGGAACAGGATCTTTTTTATCTAGCCAAGCAAGAAGACTCGGAGTAGCTGTTGAAGACTTTGGTAAAATAGCATTAACTAGTAAAAATCCTACTAGAATAGCGGCAAGATGTACAGTCTTTGCTGAGTCTGATTTAGTTCATAAAGCCCAAATTGGTCATAAAAAAGAAGATATAATTGCAGGACTTTGCAAAGCAGTAGTTACTAACTATTTAAATAATGTTGGTAAAGGGAAAAAAATTAGGACACCAATAGTATTCCAAGGTGGAGTAAGTAAGAATGTTGGAGTAATTGCAGCATTTGAAGAAGTAACCGGGGAAAAAATAATAGTAGACCCTAATTCTCATTTAACGGGGGCTTTAGGAGTCGCTATTCTATCTAAAAAAGAAGATGAAATTAATTTCTCATTTGATATAGAAGATGTATCTTTTGAAACAAGAGGAATAGAATGTCATAGATGTGCGAATAACTGTGAAATAATATGTGTAAGTAGAGATAATAGAATTATCGATGCCTGGGGAAATAGATGTGAAAAAGGAGAAGTTAAACAAAGAGTATAGGATACCTTAACTGGTATCTTTTTTTAACTAGAAAGTAACTTTATGTAAATTTTTTAACTTATATGGTATAATCTTATTATAAAGTAGGTGTTAAAATATGAATGATTTAGAAAGTATACAAGGAATAGGCCCTAAAACAGCAGAGTTATTAGGGAAACTTCATATTCATAATCAAAATGATTTAATAAGATTTTATCCATATAGATATGATATATTAAAAAGAAGTGATATTACTAATTTAGAGGATGGAGCAAAAGTAGTAATTGACGGAGTAGTGGAGGGAGGTCCTACCATTATATATTTAAATAGAGGACTTAAAAAAATGATATTTAGAATTAGTAATAAGAAGACTATTTTAAATATTAGTATTTATAATCAAGTATATTTATATGATGAATTAAAGTCAGGTAAAGATATAACGATAATAGGTAAATATGATAAAGTTAAAAATACAATTGTAGCTAGTGAAGTAAGATTTGAAAAGCTACCTATAGAACCAAAAATAGAAGCAGTATATCATTCTACTAGTGGTTTGTCTTCAAAAAATATATCAAAGTTTATATCAAGTGCTTTTCTTAATAAAGAGAAAGAAAATGATATATTACCAACTAGCATTATAGAAAAATATAATTTATTTAATATTAATGATGCTTTATATCAAGTTCATTTTCCAAGTGATATATTATCTTTAAAGAAAGCAAGACAAAGACTTAAATATGAAGAATTATTTATGTATTTATTAAAAATTAATTATATGAAATTAAAAATAAATAATGATAAGAAAGCAATATCAAGAAATATTAGTCAAGATAAAATAAATGAATTTATAAGTAAGTTACCATTTAAATTAACTATTGACCAATTAAAAGCGGAAGAAGATATTATTAAGGATTTAAATAGTACTAAAAGAATGAATAGACTTTTACAAGGTGACGTTGGAAGTGGTAAAACAGTTATAGCATTTATTGCTAGTTATGGAAACTTTCTAGCGGGCTATCAAACTGCAATGATGGTACCTACAGAAATACTTGCAAATCAACATTATTTAAATGCCCAAGAATTATTTAAAGATGAAAAAATAAATATAGAATTACTTACATCATCTACTTCAAAAAAGAAAAAAGAAGAAATATATGAAAAATTAGAAAGTGGAGAAATTGATTTAATAATTGGAACACAATCTCTTATTCAAGAACAAATAAAATATAAGAATTTAGGATTAGTTATAACTGATGAACAACATAGGTTTGGGGTAAATCAAAGAGATACTTTCAAAAACAAAGGAGAGACTCCAGATATTTTATCAATGAGTGCTACTCCAATTCCAAGAACATATGCTCTTACTATATATGGAGATATGGATGTATCTAGTATTAAGACTAAACCAGTAGGAAGAAAAGAAATAATAACATACTTTAAAAAAGAAAAAGATATATATGATGTTTTAAATCTAATGAAAGAAGAATTAGATAAAGGACACCAAATATATGTAATTGCCCCTTCAATTGATGAAGATAGTGATGAAAAAGAAAGTGTAACTGACTTAGAAGAAAAGATGAAGAAAGCATTTGGTAAGATATGTAAGATAGGATCAATACATGGTAAGATGGACTCAAAAGATAAGAGTAATGTTATGGCAGATTTTGAGAAGAAAAAAATAGATATATTAATATCTACAACAGTAATAGAAGTCGGTGTCAATGTACCTAATGCTAGTATGATAGTTATATTTAATGCTAATTTATTTGGACTATCCACTTTACATCAGTTAAGAGGTAGAGTAGGAAGAGGAGACATACAAAGTTATTGCGTATTAATTGCTAAAGAATATCAAGAAAGACTTAAGATGTTAGAAAGATGTAATGATGGTTTTGAAATTAGTGAATATGATTTCCAAAATAGGGGTGAAGGAGATTTATTTGGCATAAGACAAAGTGGAGAAACAGGACTTGTTCTTGCTAATGTTAATAGAGATTTTAAGATGATGTTAAAGGCAAAAGAGGATGCTGACTATTATATTAATGAGATATTAAATGATGAAACAGGTCTCTACGATAGTGTCAAGCAAGAACTTATGAAAACAGAGTATCTTGACTAATGGTTTACACTCTAAAAAAATAAAATGTAAAGTGTTTAAAAAAGTATTGTATTTTATTTGGTAATATATTACAATGATAATGTCATAGATAATATGACCGCTTTCTACGAACTAAAATGTAGGAGTGATTCAACCAAAACCCCCTGAAAGATAGGTCGAAAGACCTATCGCTTTTTTTATGTCAATGTTTATAAGGGTTTGTAAGGCGTTTGTTGATTTCTTAAAAATTCTTGGGAACAAATGGGGAACGGAATTTTGTTAAAATTGAAGTGAATCTACTGACATTTTAAGGTAAAAGTAGTATAATAAAATCATAATAAATCTACACAATTATAGTGTAGTTTTTTCTTTTATAAGGAGGATAATATATGTCTGAAAAAATTAAAAAAGCAAAAGAACAAATGTTGAAAGAGTATTTATCATCTCAGCTGATATATGTAGAATATACATCTTATATTGAAAATAAAGTAAAAAATATTCTTATTGAAAACGGGATAAAATATCAGTCTTTAAGTAGTCGTGTTAAATCTTATGACTCATTGGAAAATAAGTTGACTGAAAAAATAATAAATGGCGTTTGTAAAGATATAAAGAAGATAAATGATCTTAGTGGCGTAAGAGTTATTTTTTATGATGAAGAAGAATTAAAAAAATTTAATAGTATTATCTATGATGAATTTAATGTTAAATCATATAGACCATCAGAAGACATTATGGAGTATGATGGCATTAACATAACTGTTTCATTAAAAAAGGATTTTAATAAATTTAAAGGGTTATTATGTGAAATACAATTGACGACATTGTTATCTCATGCCATGAATGAATTTGGACATAATATAATTTATAAAGACATAGATGAATTACAATCAAAAGATGGTAAAGAATATGACAAAATCAAGAATACATTTGAAAACGTTAGGAAAGATATATTGAAGATAATGGCTAGTCTAGAATTTATTAATAGGCGTGTATATAGCATTAAAACTGGGGCTAAAAATATAGAAATATTATTAGGTGAAGATTTTAACGAGAGATTAAAGTCGGTTAAATCTTTAAATGAGTTAGAAGAAATAATCAATAAGATGATCGAGGTTATTCCATTGGTTAATGAATATGAGGAAAAATACAAAAAAATATATGATTCTGGAATAATATACTCGATAGTTAAAAAGTTTGGTGAATTACCTGCTGAATCTGCTAAATTATTAAATTATGATACATATGAATACAAATATGGTAAACTGTTAGAATATTTGCAAAGTTATAAATACTTATGGATTGATGATTTTAAAAGTATAATTTCCATTTTATATATGATATCAGTAGATAATAATATAATAGAAAAGTTTGATAAATTTATAGAAAATTTAGTGATTTCTGATAAAGTTGATTCAAATAGAGGTTTTGCCAACTATAATATCCATGAGATAGTTTATTCAACTATATTTGATAAAGATTTAGATGATTATGTCAGAATAAAACTAGCTGAATACTTTTGCAATATAAATTACAATTACTGCGAAGAAGTAGGGATGAATAAAATATCTTTTATAAGTAATAAGGTAAACCCTAACGAAAATTATAAAGATAAAATATATAAGGCAATAAAAGTAATATTTGATATTTTCTTTACTCGACATTCTAAGAATGCATTGCATGCATTAATTAATATTAATTGTGATTTAGAAAGAAATACAGATATATTTGACTATAATCCAATATATGAGTTATTTTATGATAATTATGATGAAATTGATGTATATAGCAAAAATGAATTATATAAGTCTGTAAGTGCTTGGGAAAATACAAAACTAAAAAATAGCAAATTCTATAAAAAATTAAAGAAAGATAAAATTCAAAATATATATGCAATGCTATTTAACTTTTTTATTGATGAAATACCAGGAGCAAAGTATTCTGAAAAAGAAGAATTTAGAACTAATTACTTAAATGAATATATTAAAAACTTTAATGACGGTAATGTTAAAGAAATTATAGCTATACTAAATACAATGGATAATGAAGATATTAATAATTTGAATGTTTATAATGCTGGAAGATTTTTAATTGATATAGGATCGTTAGAAAAATATGGCAAGGAAATAATTGAAATAAAGTGGAATGAATTCATATTACTCGGAATAATAAAAAAGGATAAGAACTACCAATTTACAATAGACAATGAGAGTAAAGCAGAAAAAATTATTGAGGCGATGCTTCGAGCAGGAAATATAGATCTAAATATTATAAATAAATTAATAGCATTTTCTGAAAAAACTAAAAGCGAAAATTTGGAAATTAGGATAGTAAAACTTATATTTAATAACATTGATTTAGTAATTAATAAAGAACATAAAGATTATGCACTAAATATAATAAAAAAATATAATAGTATTACTAAGGGAATCATGGCTGAAATATTATATAACCCCCATACTGAGAAAAAGATTATAGAAGAATATAACTATACTGAAATTTGTATATTGTTAGAAAATTTTAGATATAGTGAATTTAATAGATTAGACGAGTTCTTCTTAAACGACTTGTTTGAAAAATATCCCGAAGATTTAAGAAATCTACTTAAGCAAAGAATAAAAGATAATCCAAATAGCAATTTATACAATTCATACAGTCATATTAATCTAACAGGTAGTTCTAATTATAATGAAGAAAAATATAATAATTTAAAACTTTGTATGGAATTGTTAAAAGCAAATGATTATTATAAAATTTCTAATTATATACATTACTTAATTGGCGAATATAATGATGAATTAGGTGATGATGTACTTGAGTATTTAAAAGAAAATGATGATTATGATAGTTATACAAAAGTAATTGATTTATGCAGATTATTTGATGCTTCATTATCTTGCTGGAAAATATACGAATATATAATATCAAAAATTGATTCCAATGATAAATTATTAAATGAAATTGACTGCCTTTTATTCAATACTGGAGTTGTTACAGGAGAATATGGTATTGCAAATTCTTTTAACGAAAAATATATGTTTTTTAAAGGCCTAAAATCAAAAAATAAAAAAGTTAAGGAATTTGTAAATAAGGAAATCGTGAGATTTAAAATATTATATCAAGATGAAAAAAATAAAAGAGATAAGGATAGAATAATAAAAGAAACTAAATACAATCTTGAAAACAAAAATATCGATGAAAACTAATCATCGGTTTTGTTATCTTCTAAAGTATCTATAACATTTATTATTTCATCTAATGTGCTAATGAATAAATGTGAATAAGTTTTTAATGTTTCTTCTATTTTTGTATGTCCTAAATATTTAGCAACCACTTGAATATTAGCGCCTTTATTAATTAACAGTGATGCGCAGGAATGTCTGAAATCATGTAATCTAATTTGTTTAACACCCGCTTTTTCGCAATTGGTATTTTTACGATCGGCAAGAGCATTACTACTTATTGGAAATACATCTCCAGCTACAAAATAATTTTCATTAAAACCATTTAGTTGTTTAGCCTCTAATTTAGCCTTTTTAAGACTATTTACGAGTATTTCAGGCATCTTTAAGGTTCTTATACTATTTTGGGTTTTTGGCACCACAAATTTAAATTTCTTAACCGTTCCACAACGATCAGTAATTTGCTTTCTAACACTTAATGTTTTTCTTTCTAAATCAATATCTTTCCATTGTAATCCTCTAAGTTCTCCTTTTCTAAGACCACAATAATAAAGTATTCTAAATGTAGCTTGCCATTTAATATCTTCTTCAACTTCTATAAATTGTTTAAATTCATCATAAGTAAAACATAATTGCTCAGGTGGTAATTCGTTTGGATTATTAAAGTTAGTCATTTTAGGATATACTTTAACAAAACTAAATTCATACCATGCAGTAGCATAATTAAGTATAGATTTAAGAAACTTATAAATATCATTTTTTGTTCTTGTAGCAAGTGTTGTTTCATAATCCATATAATCATGCCATCTCTTAAAATGAGAGTAGTTAAAGTCTTTTAACTTAACTTTAAATAAAGGTTTTAAATAAGGTATTTTATTACCATAGTTATAATAAGTAGTTTCTCGAACTCTTTTCTTTTTGAAATTTAGAAATAACTTAATCATTTCTTCAAAGGTTATTTCATTATGATTAACTTTTTCATGTAATGAAATTTTAAATTCTAACTCAGCTTGTTCAGCTTCTTTCTTAGTAGCAAATCTTCCTGATTTCTTTGGTTTCTTAGTTCCATCAAAATCTTCATATTGGGTTTTGAAAAACCATATCTTACCATCTTTAGTAGGTCTATTATCTTTATATACAGCCATAAATGTTCCTTTCTCATTAGAGAAATACCAGTAGAAACTTGTAAAAAAATACGATTATGCTATAATATAAATAGGAAATCCAATTTCGTTGTATTTTTATACGATGTTTATTTGTTAAAGTTTGTCGACTAAACAAAATGGTATTTCTGATATCTCGTATTCGCAGTACGAGATTTTTTTTATATATTTTTTGAAACTCTTACAGCTTTATGTATATTAAAGGCATTTTTGATAAATTCCTCTTTGGTATAGAATCTAGGTAAAAAAGATTTTAAATTATTGTTATTAAGAGGCGCTACTAAGTATCCATTGTCTTTTACATAAACATGAATAAATAACCAAGAATCATAATCTTTTAATTTTAATAAATAATCTCCGTCGCTTTTAATAGGTTTATTATCTAAGAATTGTGCTAAAACAGTATCACCAAGATTATAAATAGGGGATAACATATCATCAACAACATCAAACATTAAATATCCCGTATTGGGCTTTAAATGCTTAATAGAAACCCATTCATAATCAACTGGAGATATAACCCATTCATCAGTTCCAATATCAATTACAGATACTTTCTTTTTGCTTGTTGATTTTTCAGGATCAAATCCATTTTCTTTAATAACAGAATTAGCAGAAGTTAACTGTTCAATAGTTGTATCAAAGTAAAATGCAAGTCTTCCTAAATCATGTTGATTAGGATATGTTCTAGCTTTAGTCCAATCACAGACTTTTGTATATGAAGTGTTAAGTGCATCTGAAACATCTTTTCTAGACTTTCCTTTCAATTCTAAAAGAGTAACTAAGTTATTTCCTAAGATTTTTCTTTGTTCTTCTTTAGTCATTTTATCTACCTCCAATACCATAGTAAAATAATTTGATAAATTTGTCAACTAGAAAGATAAGAAAAATGATAAAAATGATAAATTAGATATTTACAAAAATAAATCAGTACAGTATAATGAGATAAAGATAGAGGAGGTGAATAAATGAAATTAACACTTAAAGCTTTGCGAGTAAATGCTGGATTTACAATAGAAAAAGCTAGTAAAGAACTTGGGATAAGTACAGTAACACTGCGAAGTTACGAAACAAATAAAACTATTCCAACAGTTAAAATGATGAATAAGATGTTAAGTTTATATAATGCTAAATTTAGCAATATAGATGATCTAACAGAATTAAATGAATTAATAGTTAAGTAGTCGACAAACTTTAACAAGTAAATATCAAAGAAAATATAAAGAAAGGATTTTTTATTATGGGTAAAAAAAGAAAAAGTTTAACAAAAGAAGCAATAGATGTAATAGCGCAATATCAGTGGGCTAATATTACAGATATTATGAATATAGGGGCAATTGGTAGAAATAAAGCAAGAGATGTATTTAATATAATTAGTGATAAGTTCTATGGAGAAAAAGATAAGGTACATAATGGCTTAGTTCCTATGGATATGGTTTTAGAGTATTTTAATATTTCTGTTAAGGAAAATACATATGGCAGATTATAATACAAAAACAAAATATTATTTTTATAAGTTATATAATGATTTTTTTGATATAGATGTAATAGAGCATCTTAAAAGAACTGAAACCGGTTCTAAGACAATTATCATTTATCAACAATTAATCTTTAGAACAATAAATAAAAGTGGTTATTTATTAAAGACTTTAGGAGATGAAATAATACCATATACAATTAAAGATCTTGCTATTAAATTGGGAGAAGAAGAAAAAGAATTTGAAAAACACTTTAAAACATTAATTAAATATAAATTAATTGAAGAAGTGAATGGTATTTATTACATACCGGCAGGAATAAAACTTGTAGAAAAGAGTGATGGTGCAAGAAGAAAAGAGGATCAACGTGCAAATCAACAGGCTAAAGAAAATGATTTTTCTTTTTGTCCACCCTTATGTCCACCAGAAATAAAGAAAGATATAGAAGAAAGAAATAAGAATATAGATATTAGAAATTTAGAAGTAGATTTAGATGATAGAACTTCAGGTTTTGATTTATATTGTGCTTTTATCAAAAAAACAGAAGAAAGATTTGGAAGAAAACTTGGTAGTGATGAATCAGATAGATTAAAATATTTAATAGATATTTATGGTCAAGAAGAAGTTTTATATGCATTAAATGAAGCATCTAGAGTAGAAAAATTATCGGTTGGTTATATGGAAGGAATAATTACAAATAGAAGTGGTGAAAATCCAAATTTATATTGTTAGAAATAGTTATTCTTTATAAGACATCCCCCTGGGGATAAAAATACAAAAATAATGATCTATCTAGACCGACAGTCCACCTATATTCACACAATTATAAGTTTTCCGTGAGTTTTTTGGAAAGTGGTATACCAAATGGATACCCAGTTAAGGATAGATTAGTTTAGGTAAGAATAGTATAGATTAGTATAGTATAGGACATTTTGTTATTTCATGTATGTGCAAAAAAGAGCATAAGTTTTAATACTCATACTCAATTCTTTTAATTTCTAAAGGATTTTCGTTAGTGATAAGTAAAGCATATTTTATTTTAAGTAATTTATATACTTCGGCTTTAACTTGTTCATAATCTTCACCAAATAAGTTAATTAAATCTTTAGCAGAATTATAATGTTGAAGAAAAGAACCTTCATACATAGAACCTCTGTAATAAGAATTGGCTATATAATATGCAATAACTTCAGGCATAATATAACTTATTACAAAATCATCATAATCATCAATAAAAGGTTTCAATATTGCTTTAAATTCTTCATCACTAATATCACCATTTGTATTTTTTCTAATCATAGACACCTCCAATTTGTTGTATTAATCACTCTATGATATAATTTTGTCAAGTAAAAATTGAAAATATCAAGAATATCTTGAAAAAATAAAAATAAATGTTATAATTAAAATGGTTCTATATTAGCGGGAGGAATTTTGATGAATATTAGTTATGATAAATTATGGAAATTAATGATTGATAAAAAAATCAATAAAACACAATTGTGTGAAAAGGCGGGTATTACTACTAATGCAATGGTAAAACTTGGAAAAAACGAAACAGTGCAAGTGGAAACATTAATTAAAATATGTAAAGTTTTAGAATGCAGCATTAATGATATTATGGATGTAAAATTGGAAGGACAGGGATAATAAAATGAAAGAAAATATATTTGAAATAGTTGAAAATAAATTAAAGTCTAACGAAGAATATGTAACAGAAGATGGAAAACTTTTAAAAACAAAAATTTATTCTGATGTAATGACAATGGATGAAACACTAATAGAAAGTTTAATGTCAGATGAAAAAATAAAGCAACACTTTTTTATAAACGTAAACGGTAATTATGTGTTTGATAAACAAAAATTTGCTTGGTTTGTTGAATCAAAAGAATTTCTGCCAGATAGCTATACAATTTTTTCAAATAAAGTTGGATTAACTGTTGATAATAAGTATTTATCTCAAAATAAAGATGTAGTATTAAGTTTTCCTTTTAAAGATTGTGTATTAGAAGGTGGGCAAACAAAGGAAGATCAAAAAAGAAAAGAAATTTTTTATAATGAAACAATTGCTAGTGATGAAATTTCAACAATGTTATCGCCGAAAGTATTATCGAATGCTAAAAGGTATACAAAAGAAGGCATTGAAACAAATATTGAATTAAGTGATGATGATAATTTGGTTATAAAAGGGAATAATCTAATAGGAATCGCTTCATTATTAAAAAAATATGAAGGAAAAATAAAATTGATATATATTGATCCACCTTATAATACAGGTTCTGATTCATTTTCCTATAATGATGAATTTAACAGAAGTTCATGGTTAACTTTTATGAAAAATAGATTAGAAATAGCAAAAAGGCTTCTTACTCCAGATGGGGCAATATATGTTCAACTTGACTATCATCAAGTACATTATGCTAAAGTTTTGATGGATGAGATTTTTGGAGAAGATAATTTTCAAAGAGAAATTATTTGGAGAATTGGATGGCTTTCTGGGTATAAAACAATAGACAAGAATTGGATAAGAAATCATGATACAATTTTATTTTACTCAAAAAATAATGATTTAATGAAAAAAAGTTTTAATAAAGAATATATACAAAATGATGAGTTTAAGGAATATATTGATGAATCAGCACTATTTACAAAATTAAAAGGATACGGATTATCAAAACAAGAAACAAAAGAAATAGCTAAGTTTATTAACCATGAGAATAGAACAGATAAGTATCCAATAGAAGATGTATGGAATGGAAATGAGTATGATGATTTAAATAGTATTGCTATCGTATCCTTTTCTGGAGAAACTGTTTCAAAAATGTTGAATCCAGATGATGAAGTTAAGGGACAAAAATCAGAAAAGTTAATTGAAAGAATTATTAATGCTCATACTAAAGAGGGGGATTTAGTTTTAGATTTCTTTGGTGGAACGGGTACAACGGGTGCTGTTGCACATAAAATGAAAAGAAAATATATTTTGTTTGAACAGTTAGATAAACATATAGATATAATGACAAGAAGATTACAAAAAGTTATCGAAGGAGAGCAAAGTGGAGTTTCTAAGAGAAATAATTGGACTGGTGGCGGTTCATTTGTTTATTGCGAATTAAAAGAAAATGCACAAAAATTAATTGAAAAAATAAAAAACTCAGATGATCAAACAATTAATGATATTAAAGAGGAAGTTTACAGCGATGAAAGAATTGTATCTTATATTTCTAAGAATGAATTAAAAATAGGAGAAGAAGAATTTGCAAATCTTTCGCTTGACGAAAAAAAGGTTTTATTAATTTCTATAGTTGACAAAAATAAATTATATTTAAATTTAAGTGATATAGATGATGAAGAATACAATGTTTCTGAAGAGGAAAAGAAATTTACAGAATCTTTTTATAAAGAGGTGTAGTTAAATGAATGATAAGTATTTATATGAAACCTTAGAAGCTTTAGAGCAAGCGGGGCTTCTTCAAGATATTCCAGAAATAATTGAAAATGGCTTATCACCTAAGATAGAGTTAAGGGAATATCAGATACGCGCATTTAAATATTTTGTAAGTTATTTTGAAAATTATAATTTACATAAAAATAAACAAATTCAAACTTTGTTTCATATGGCAACTGGTAGTGGTAAAACAGTTATAATGGCAGGATTAATATTGTATTTATATACAAAAGGATATAATAAATTTTTGTTTTTTGTTAACCAAACAAATGTAGTTGAAAAAACAAAAGATAACTTCACTAACATGTCTTCGAATAAATATTTATTTAATAAAGAATTATCCTATGCAGGTAATAAAATAAATATTAAAATGGTAGATAACTTTAGTATTGATCCATTAAATAATGATATTCAAATTTGTTTTACTACTACTCAAAAATTACATTTTGATTTACAATTTCCAAGAGAAAATTCAATTACTTACAAAGATTTTGAAGACAACAAAATTGTATTTATATCTGATGAAAGTCATCATATTAATTCATCAACAAAGAAAGCAACCAAAGAAGAAATTGAAGAAAATAATAGTTGGGAATACTCTGTTACACATGCTTTATCTCAAAATAGAGATAGTATTATGTTAGAGTTTACAGCAACAGCAGATTTGAAAGATAAAAATGTTATAAACAAATATAGAGATAAAATAATTTTTGATTATCAATTAAAAAAATTTAGAGAAAGTGGATATACCAAAGATTTTCAAAATTTTGCAACAGAATCAGAATTGTGGGATAGAACTTTAATGGCTTTGATATTAAGTGAATATAGAAGATTTTTATTTAGTGATAATAAATTAAATGTTAAGCCGGTAGTTATGTTAAAATCTCAGCGTGTTGCAGAATCAAAGGAATTTTATGAATTGTTTTTTGATAAGATAGAGCATTTATCAAGCGAAGAAATCAAAACATTACAATCAACAAATATTCAAATTTTATCCAAAGCATTAAATTATTTTAAAGAAAAAGATCCAACATTCGAATTGTTGGAGCATAGTATTAAGAATTCTTTTACAAAAGATAATGCAATATACATGAATGAAACAACAGATAATAACAGAGAAAAACAATTGTTAGTAAATTCTTTAGAAGATAAAGAAAATCCAATTAGAATTATTTTTACAGTTGATATGTTAAATGAAGGTTGGGACGTTTTAAATTTATATGATATTGTTAGACTTTATGATACAAGACAAGGAAGCGGAAAAGCTGGAAAAATAGGGAACTATACAATTAAAGAAGCACAGTTAATAGGACGTGGTGCCAGATATTGTCCATTTAAAATAAATGATGAACAAGAAATGTATAAAAGAAAATATGATAATGATTTAACAAATGATTTGAGAATATTAGAAACTATGTTTTTTCATAGTAGAAATGATTCGTCATATATAGCTGAGTTGAGACAGGCATTAATAGAAGCTGGATTACAAGATAAAGAGCCAATTAGATTAGATTATAAAATTAAGGAAGAATTTAAAGATACTTTGTTTTATAAAAATGCATATGTATTTTCTAATAAGAGAGTTCCTAAAGATAGAAAAAATATAATTGATATTGAAGATAGCATTAAGACAAAAGTATACAGATATACAGTTAGAAGTAATAAAGGTAATGTAATAAGTTTGATGGGCGATCAAACTAATGAGATCAATCAAATTAAAACGAATATTAAATCGTTAAAATTTAAAGATATAGATTATAATATACTAAGAGGATCAATTGAAAGATTTAATGAATTAAGATTTAATGTTATTAAATCAAAATATCCAAATCTTAAAAGTATGAGAGAATTTCTAACTTCAGATGATTATTTAGGAAATTCGTCAATTGAAATTACTTATTCAGAATCCTATACATCTAATGATATTAGAAAAGCATGTGTCAGAGCATTTGAATCAATTGCATCACATGTTAACACCTTAAAACAAGATTATGAGGGAACAAGACAATTTGAACCTATGATGTTAAATAATGTTATTAAAGATAAAAGTATATATTTGACAAAGATTGATGAAAATGGTGGAAAAGGAGATTCACAAAATTCATGTATCAATCCTGAGTATAGATTGAATTTATCAGAAGAGGATTGGTATATATTTAATGATAATTATGGTACAAGTGAAGAAAAATTATTTATAAAATATTTTAAAACAAACATTCAACCTAAATTGGATGAAAAAAATCTTGAATATTATGTAATTAGAAATGAAAGAATACCAGAATTAGCGATATATAGTTTTGAACATGGAGAACGATTCGAACCTGATTTCTTATTGTTTGTTTGCAAAAATAATAACGATAGTTTAGCAACTCATCAAGTATATGTAGAACCTAAGGGTAGTAATTTGTTACATGAGGATAAATGGAAAGAAGAATTTATGCAACAATTAATTGAAGACGCTACTACAAATCCTTTGTTTGATTATGGAAATAATTACAAAATAATAGGTATGCCATTTTACAATGAGGAATATAAAAAAGAAGAATTTGAACAATCCATAAATGAATGGCTTGAAAAGTTATAAAAAGTCTAGAAAATTCTAGATTTTTTTCTGTAATTGTAAAAAGTATATTTTTCTTATGCTATTGCATTCTAAATACATAAATAAAAAACAAGTTTTTAAATAATTATATAAAAAAAAGGGTATAATGCCC
>CALVXD010000003.1 GCA_944368815.1 uncultured Bacilli bacterium | reverse complement strand
ACGCCCATATTATGGACGTTTCTCTTACATTTTAATTTCACTTTATGAAACTGGAATTTACTTTTTCATTTCACGAAACAAACAAGATTTAATAAAAAGGCTAAATACAAAACCTTGTATCTAGCCAAAACATTACTCGTAATGCTAATATATTATATGTTATAAATCTATTTCTTTGACATTTAATTTTCTTTTTTTACTAATTCCATTATTATCTTTTTTCTTTTTAATAATAGATGTAACTATTTTAATTACAATTAAAAGTACTAATACAACACTAACAACTACAAACAATATAAAGTTTCTATTTGCTTCATTTTTATACATTTCAAGTAAATTCATCATTGATGCACTATATTTTTGAACTGTTCCTTCAGACGGATCATATTGATATAAACTTTCTTCTCCTGTTTCTATATTAACTGCATAAAATAAGTAAAAATTTTGTAAATCAGTATCATCAAGTGCATATGTTTTCTTTATTAAATTATCATCAGCAAATTTATATCCTTCCAATGAATCTTCAGCATAGTTAAATGATGTTTTTTTGAAACTTGGAATATCTACATTTTTTTCTGTTAAATATAATGTTATACCATTAAATGTGTATTCTTTATATAATGTATATTTACCATTATCATATATGTAATAATTAGCATTCCCATCTTTATCTTTAAGTCCTACTAAAGTATATTTAGTTTTACTATTATAATAAGCAAGAACTTCTTCTCCATTTATATTGACAGTTGTTTTTTCATAATTTTTAGGTGCTTCCAATACATCTTCTTTTCTAATTACTGTATATTCTTCATCATCAACTTTAACATTAATTGGATCTAACTCTTTTACTTTAACATTTATAACATAAGTTCTTTCGTTTCCATTTTCAGCAGTAACTTTAACTTCCAATTTGTTATTACCTTCAGTTACTTCTTTTTCTCCAGTTCCACTTACAGTAGCATTTCCATCTTCAGTTGTTGCTTTAATATTAACTTTTTCTACATCATTTTCTACTTCAATAGAATATTCTAATGTATTTTTATCAAAATCTATTTCATATCCTTCAATACTAAGTGATTTTAAATAATTATTACTAGAATATTCTTTAGGAGGTATAACAGCAGGTTCTTTTACAGTAATTGTAATTGATTTATTAGATAAAGCATACTCACTAGCTTGTGCTAACTCCCTTATTCTAACATTAGATGAAGAACAAGTTACAGTACCTGATGTAGTAGGTTTTATTGTAAGTGAGAAAGATTTTGATCTATTTGCAGTATTCAAATCTTCAAAACCTAAATCTACACTTGAATTAACACCTGCTCCTGTACACTTAACTGTACCTGATGTAGTATAAATTCCACTATCTGCTGATATTAACGAAGTAATCGTTACTGTGCTTCCCTTTGTTATTGAAGAAGCACTACTTTTTATAGTTAAACTTGTTGCACTTACACTGTTTGTACATATAATAAATGCGACTATAAATATTAATATTCTTTTTACTGACTTCATTTTATTCCTCCTATTTATTCAAATCTGTATATCCATTTAAGTGTCTTAAAATTGCTAAACAATCATCTTTATCTATTTTTCCATCTTTATTTGGATCAGCTGCAACTTTATAAACATCATTTAAAGTTGTATAACCATTTAAATGTCTTAAAATCGCTAAGCAATCATCTTTATCTATTTTTCCATCTCCATTAATATCACCATACATTAATATTGTTAATGTTATTTCATCTTTGGAATTAGATATAGTAACTTTATCTCCAGTTTTAAATACTCCACTAGTCTTACTATTTCCGTCTTTATCTTTAATTGTTGCACTAGCATAAGCGCTAACTTTACTTACATTGTTAATTAAACTTTTTATATCAGTATCTTCACTAATACCATATATATAATTTTCATTATACTTTATTCCAATATTGTTAAGGATATAACTTAACTCAACAGTTTCAATATCTTCTACTTCATCTTTCGTAACATTAATAACATAATTTCTACTTCTACCACTTTCAGAAGTAACTGTTAATGTAATTGTAGTTTCTTTATTTGTAATAGGGATATTACCTGTTCCTTTTACAGATGCCTTACTATTAATTGGGGTAGCACTTATATTAATAGAATTAACATTACCTGGAACAGTTATATCATAACTAAATTCATCATAACTAAAATTAGTAACAGTTTTATTATCTATTTTTATATCTTTTAAGTAATTGTTAGGATTTCCTACACTAGGAGCTACAACTGCGTAATTGCTCATATTCTCATATACTGGAATAGTAAATTTTATTGCTGTATTTAGATAATCACTTAGATTATTAACATACGTATTATATGTTGTGTTTGTTTCTTGAATAGGAGCTGCTAAATTTTGCATATATTGATGTGTGTAATGTCCATTGGTAGTAGATACATCAAATTTTTGATAGTACATTGTATCTTGATTTATAGAAATATAACCTTCTCCAATGAATTTAGCACCGCCATACACAGCATTAAATGGTGTATTCCATCCATTATTCATTGCATATACCATTCCGTTTACTATCTTATTATCACCATAAACTCCAATATTAAAGAAATTATAATATCCACTATAACTTTTACCATTATAGTTAAAAGTTCCACCTAGTCTAGGATCACTTTCAGAAATTCCTGTTATCTCTTGTTTAATACGACTAGCTATATGAACAGCACTAATGTCAGCCTCCTTAGTGGCTTTGACAATATCATCATAAATGTTTCCATCATATCCTTGATATACTTTAGGCCAAAACGTTTGAGACGCTAATACCTTTTTTATTATATCTGAATTATGTGAACTATTAAACTTCAATGATTCAAATGCAAATATATATTTTTCATTTAAATATGTTCTAGGATCCATATAATATGCAACTGCTTCAGATGATGCATCATACCATCCTGCTTCAGTTGAATACTCATAAAATATATCATTTAAAATATCATATGTGTTAATTCCCATTGAAAGATAATTCTGAGAAAAATAAGCACCTTCAAGTAAATTCCTTCCGTATGCATTTTCATTTTCAACCGCCGTAGAAAAATCAATATTAATCTTTTCTGCATCAAATATCCAGTTAGGATGCCTTGCATGAATTTCTGCTAAATATGGTAAATAACTTTCTGGGAATCCCTTATTTCTCAAAGTTTGATAATAATCATCCAAACTTTCTTTTGTATTATAATAATTTATCGCAGTAGAACTTAATTTAGTAGTATTTACATAATAACCACATACATAACCACTATTTCCTTTAGAATCAGTTATGTTATAGTAATATCCACATGTTCCACTTCCTTCTTTAGTTGAATTTATCTTTACCTTTTCACCACAACTAACCTTTTTACCTGTTAAGTCTCCCCCTGGAGAACTCCTTAAATTAACATCAGTAGTATCTTCATAACAAGCCATAAAACCGTCAGAATCTAGAGCACTATCATAATTTTCTTTTATATATATATTATCACTACCAGATAATTTTACTGTTTCAAGTATTTTTATATATGTTGAAACAGCATAGCCTACACTACCACTTCCATATTCAATTTTATACCAAGTCCTACCACTACCATCAACACCAGCATTTTGGTCTATTACTTTTACTTCGGTATTACATGCTAATGCCGTTTTTATATTTCCCCCAATACTTTCTCTTATATTAAGAGGTTCATTATCATCAGGGCAATAAACTTTTGCCTTAATAACATCAGCTTCTGTTAAATTTATTAAAGCAAAAAACAATGCTATAGTTATGATTATATATGGAATTTTATTCTTCATTACTACCACCCCATAGTCTTATAACATTATAGCATAATTTTGTCAAATTTTGTATAGTATAATTTTACTTTCCATAATTTTACAAATTAATTAACAAATATGTTTCATTTATGTAGAACAGATTTTACACTATAAAAACTTCCAATATTCAGTTCTAACTTCTTTATTTTAAAACTATATACACTACATTTTTATCTACATAGATAATATTCTATTATTTTTTATCTAAAAAATAATTATAAATAAAAAAAATTCTTATTATTTTAAGAATCCTTTTATAATTTCCGCTTCTGCTTCTTTTTCTGTAAGACCAAGAGTCATTAACTTAATTAATTGCTCACCTGCTATTTTACCAATTGTTGCTTCATGTACTAAATTAGCATCAACATTATTAGCAACTATTTCTGGTATTGATACTACTTTGCCTTTATCCTTTAAAATAGCATCACATTCTACATGTGAATAACATTTATTATTTCCATATATTATAGATTTAAACTTTTGTTTAGAATTTCCTGTTGCAAAACTTCTTGATGTAACATGACAACTAGAATTATTACCGTTTAATTTAACATCAAAAATAGTATCTGCTTTAGCATTATTATCTGTCATTATTTTCTCTACTATTTCTAATTTAGTATTGTCTTCAAGAATAGCTTTAGTTATTCTTTTTGTTTTATCTACTCCTTTTATTTGAATACTTTTCATATCCATACTACTACCATTTTTTAAATATATTTCTGTAACAGGATTTAAAATTTTACTATTATGTTTATGTCCCTCAGCATAATGCGTTTCCATATAATGAACATTAGCCCCTTCTTCAACAAAAAATCTATGAATACCATTATGTTCACTTTTTTGTACTCCTTCATTTTTGATAGCACATCCTGCAATAATATAAACATTACTATTTTTACCTATATAAAAATCATTATATACTATATCTGTAAGACCACTTTCTGTTATCAATACAGGAATATATATATATTCAAATTTAGCATTATCTTTTACAATTATGTCTATTCCTTTATTTTCTTCTTTGGCTACAATATTTACATTATCAGTTATCTTTCTTTCAATACTTTTAGAATTACTTCTTATGTTGTAAGCATAATCATAATTAACATCTTGTATAACATTTTTAAGTAAATCTTTTTCTACACTATTCATAGATATTCTCCTTTTTTACGCACCTATTACAACATAACATATTCTTCATACTAATGTAATTTTCACAAGATTTTATCATTCCATTTTCAAGTAATACTATTTCATCTGCTATTTTAAATAATTTTTGTTGATGGGATATAATTAATAAACCTGATTCTTTCTTTTTATTAACAAATAAATTTATTAGATCATTAAAACTCCATAAGTCTATTCCTGCTTCCGGTTCATCTAAAATTATTAATTTTGATTTTCTAGCAATTACAGAAGCTATTTCTATTCTTTTTAATTCTCCTCCTGATAATTTATCATCAAGTTCTCTATTCATATATTCAGAATAATTTAAACCTACCTCATTTAATATATTAGAAATTGTATTAATATCATTTTCTTTATGAGAAGATATATCAATAATATCTTTAACTGTAATTCCTTTAAATCTAACTGGTTGTTGGAATGCATAAGATATACCTAAATTACTCTTTTTATTTATAGACAAATTAGTTATATCATCGCCATTCCATAATATTTGTCCACTTGTTGGTTTTAATATTCCCATAATAATTTTAGATAAAGTAGATTTACCACTTCCATTTGGACCTGTTATAATCATTATTTTATTATTATCTATTTTTAGATTTATATTTGATAATATTTTTTTACCATCTATTTCATAATTTACATTAATTAATTCTAGCATATTATCACCTTTCTATTTTATATGATCTATCCCTTGAAGTATTATTTGTTCAATATGATGATCCTTTAAACTATAATATTTTTCTAAACCAATTTGTTTAAATTTAACTAATTTATTATCTCTTAATGTTTTTAAATGATGTGATACCGTAGTTCTATTTATATTTAAATTATTTGATATATCAGATACTCTTATTTCTTTATTAAGTAACGAACATACAATTTTTAATCTAGTTGCATCTGATAATATTTTAAATATATTAGATAATTCTTCTATTCTATTTAATTCTACTTCTTGTCTTATATTATTTATTTTATGATAATTAGGACAATTTTTACCACATATCATATTGTTCCTCCTTATGTGCGTATATATGCACATATATATATATTAACATATGTTATTATTTTTGTAAATATGAAATATAAGGAAGAAAAAAAGACCAAGATTTTATATCTTAGTCTAATTAAATATATATCAACAAGGTTATTTTTTCATTTTTATTTCAGCTTGTGCTGCTGCAAGTCTTGCAATTGGCACTCTAAATGGTGAACATGATACATAATTAAGTCCTACTTTTCGACAAAATTCAATTGAGCTTGGATCTCCTCCATGTTCTCCACATATTCCTAGTTTAATATCTTTTCTAGTTTTTCTTCCTAATTCAGCGGCCATTTCTACTAGTTTTCCTACTCCATGTTGATCTAGTTTTGCGAATGGATCATTTTCAAATATACCTTTATCATAATAATCATTTAAGAATTTACCAGCATCATCTCTTGAGAATCCATAAGTCATTTGTGTTAAATCATTTGTACCAAATGAGAAAAATTCTGCATATTCTGCTATTTCATCTGCTAAAAGGGCTGCTCTTGGTATTTCAATCATTGTACCAATTTTATATTTTAATTTTGCTTTTCTTTCTTTAAGTATTTCTTCAGCAGTTTCTACAACAATATTTCTTACATATTTAAGTTCATTTATGTCTCCTACTAAAGGTATCATTATTTCTGGTTCTACGTTTATTCCTTTTTCTTTAACATTTAATGCTGCTTCTATTACAGCTCTTGTTTGCATTACGGCAATTTCTGGATAAGTTATAGATAATCTACAACCTCTATGTCCCATCATTGGGTTAAACTCTTTAAGAGAGTCTATTCTTGTTTTTAACGCTTCAAAAGTCATTCCTAATTCTTTAGCAAGTGGCTTTATCTCTTCATCAGTATGTGGTAAGAATTCATGTAAAGGTGGATCTAAGTATCTTACTGTCATAGGTCTTCCTTCTAAGGCTGTATACATTTCTTCAAAGTCTTTTCTTTGCATTGGTAATATTTTGTTTAGCGCTGCTTCTCTTTGTTCTTTTGTTTCTGCAGTAATCATTTGTCTTACCGCAAAAATTCTATCTGTTTCAAAGAACATATGCTCAGTACGACAAAGTCCAATACCTTCTGCTCCAAACTTAATTGCTTGGATAGTATCTCTTGGATTATCAGCATTAGTTCTAACACCTATAGTTCTTGTTTTATCTACCCAACCCATGAATTTTTCAAAGTCACCACTAATTTCAGGATCTACTGTTTTAACTAGTCCATCATATACATATCCAGTAGAGCCATCAAGTGAGATAGTATCTCCTTCTTTATATACTTTTCCATCACTAGTTGTAAGTGTCTTTGCTTCTTCATCTATCTTTAATTCTCCACATCCACTTACACAGCATCTTCCCATACCTCTTGCTACTACTGCTGCATGTGAAGTCATACCACCACGGATAGTTAATATTCCTCTTGCGTCACTCATACCTTGAATGTCTTCAGGCGATGTTTCTAGTCTAACTAAGATTGTATCTTCTCCATTATTTGCTGCTTTAGTAACATCTTCGGCATTAAAATATATTTTACCCGCTGCGGCACCCGGAGATGCTGCTAATCCTTTAGCTATTTTTTTAGCTTCTTTTAAACTTACATTATCAAATGTTTTATGTAATAATTGATCAAGTGCTTTAGGTTCTACTTTCATAATCGCTTCTTCTTCAGTAATCATTTTTTCTTTTACCATATCAACAGCAATTTTTAAAGCCGCTTGAGCAGTTCTTTTACCATTTCTTGTTTGTAACATAAATAATTTTCCATTTTCAATAGTAAATTCCATATCTTGCATATCTTTATAATGTTCTTCTAGAATTTTACATATTTTAGAAAATTGTTCATATACTTCTGGCATTTCTTCTTTTAATGTTTCAATGCTTTGTGGAGTTCTAACACCTGCTACTACATCTTCTCCTTGAGCATTTATTAAGTATTCTCCATATAGTTTATTTTCTCCGGTTGCAGGGTTTCTTGTAAATGCTACACCAGTTCCACAGTTATCTCCACGATTTCCATATACCATTTCTTGAACATTAACAGCAGTTCCCCAAGAAGATGGAATATCATTCATTCTTCTATAAATAATTGCTCTTTCATTGTTCCAAGATCTAAATACTGCAGTTACAGCTTCAATTAATTGAACTTTCGGATCTTGTGGGAAATCTTCTCCTGATAATTCTTTATAAATATCTTTAAATTTCATTGCTATTTCATACATATCATCTTCATTTAAATCTGTATCAAATTTAGCATTTTTCTTTTCTTTAAATTCATCTAATACTCTTTCAAAAGAACTCTTAGAATATCCTTTTACAACATCTGCAAACATCATGATAAATCTTCGATAAGAGTCATATGCAAATCTTCTATTTTGTGTAGCTTCTGCAAAATTTTTAGCAACTTCATCATTAAGTCCTAAATTCAAAACAGTATCCATCATACCAGGCATAGATGCTCTTGCACCGCTTCTTACTGATACAAGTAAAGGATTATTTAAATCACCCATTTTTTTACCTGATACTTTTTCTAATTCTTCTAATTTTTCAAATATTTGTTTTTTTACTTCTTCACTTATAACTTTACCATCATCATAGTATTTATTACAAGCCTCAGTTGTAACCGTAAATCCATTTGGAACAGGTAATCCAATAGATTTCATCTCTGCAAGATTAGCCCCTTTGCCTCCTAGCAAATTACGCATATCTCTGTTTCCTTCATTAAAGGAATAAACATATTTTTCCATTCTATCACCCAATTTTATAATAACAAAAATAAAATTACATTGCAACAAATACAACATAATTTTACTATTTTTTTACTTTCAAATTTGGCGAAAATTCCGCTTCATAATTTCCTTCTTTTATTATTTCACTTAATTTAACAAATAAGTTATACATATCATTTTCATCATCACATTCAAACATATATATCATATTTTTTTCAACATTATACATACTTTTTCTAACAAACTGACTATTTCTTTTATTATATATCAATATATATGGAATTTCACAAATCAAGTTGTTATCTTTCCTTAATTTTGATATTTGAATAGAACTTATATTTTTTAATTTATTAGAATTATTTATCACTACATCTTGAATTAATCCTTTTTTTACAAAATTGTTTGATATATCCCTTAATAATACAGTAAAATATAATTTTTCCATAACCTAAACTCCCTATTATTATTGCTCATTTATTTGTTTTCTTAAATTTCTTTCACATTTACGACATACTGATTCATAAGTAATATTATTTTCTCCATCTATTGCTACTTGACTACCATAAAAAGTTGGTTTCCCATTTACATATCTTATATTTCTAGTAGCCTTATTACCACAAGAACAAACTGCTTTTAATTCTTCCAAAGAATCTGCTGTTTCAAACAAAGCTTTACTTCCCGGAAACAAATGGCCTCTAAAATCTACTCTAAGTCCATAACATATAACAGGAATATCAAGTAAATCTACTATGTCCGCAAATTCTTTTATATGTTTTTCCTTAAAAAATTGAACTTCATCTACTAATATACAATGAAGTGGATGATAAGATATATAATATTCTATCATTTTATATATATCGTCATTATCTCTTATTAAATAATCTACTTTTACTGGTTCTGCTCCTCTTGGAACAATTGTATCTTCCCCTTTTGTATCTTTTCTAGGTTTAATTATTAGAACATTCATTCCTTTTTCTTTATAATTATACATTGTCTTAATTAAATCTCTTGTTTTACCACAACTCATTGCACCATATTTAAAATATAACTTTGCCATAACTACTCCTTTTTTGCTCTTGGATGAGCCATTTCATATACTTTTTTTATTTGTTCATTAGTAACATGTGTATATATACTAGTTGTATTTAACGATTCATGTCCCAGTAAATCTTTTACACTTACTAAGTCTGCTCCATTATTTAACATATCAGTTGCAAATGTATGTCTAAATACATGGGGAGATATTTTACCTTCTACTCCTGCTTTTACTTTTATTTTATTAATAATATCTCTTACATACTTACTAGATATATGTCCATTATTTCTACCAATAAATAAGTATCCTGTATCATTTTTATATAATTCTTTTCTTCCATTATTAATAAAATTATATAATGCTTCTCTACAAGTATTATTAAATATAACTATTCTTTCTTTACTACCCTTACCTAATATTTTTATTTCATTATTATAAAAATTTATATCATTTAATTTTATATTAATAAGTTCACTAACACGAATCCCTGTTGAATATAATAGTTCTACTATTAATCTATCTCTTTCTAATATAGGATTATCTCCCATACATACTTCCATAATATTACTCATATCTTTTTCATTTATAAATTTAGGTAAAACTAATCCTTTTTTAGGATTACTAACATCATTAAAATAATTATAATTAATAATATCTTCTTTTACTAAATAATTATAAAAACTTCTAAGAGAACTTAATTTCCTACCAATACTACTTTTAGATATTTTTATATCATTATACAAATATGATAAATAAGAACTTATATCTTCAAAAGTAATATTAATACCTTTATTAGTATAACAAGTAAACTCTTCTATATCACTTAAATAAGCATTAATTGTATTATCAGAATACTTTTTATTAGTTTTTAAATATAAATAAAATTTATCTATATATATACTTACATCTTTTTGCATTTTACTTTTTGACCCATTTCTAATAATTCAAAGTAAGCTTCTCGCACTTTCGTATATACAAGTTCACCATTTCGATAAAAATAGGCTTTAATAGCTATATTAAATTCTCTTTCACTAAAATTAATTTTTCCTGTTTTTTTAAAGTCTCTCATAAAATCTAAATTAACATGCTTAACATTAGAATCCTTAATTAAATTAGGATTAGCCAAAAGATAATTTTTGTAAGTCTCTATAACACTTAATTCATCATACATATCATCACGAAATCTAATTGGAATAGTTCCTTCTTTTAATTTATCTTTTTTCATTAATAACATAGATTTTAATTTTACATTTGTTCCATATAATTCATTCAAAACTTCCTTAGCATCTTCGGCACTATAAAAAATACTAGTAAATTTATCAATATCTTCTAGTGACTTACCACTTTTAAAAATAAATTTTGAATTATCTTCTTCTACTCCATATAATATATATTCTGCCATACTATTACTTCCTTGCTATTAATTTATTTATTTTAATATTTAATTTAGAAAATCTTTCTTCATATTCTGTCATTATATTATCTACATTTTCTTTATGTAAATCATTAGTAATATATTCTATATTATAACCGTATTCTTTTAAACTATCTACTGAGTAATTAAATAAATCTATATTATCAGTTTTCATTTCTATTATATTATCATTTCTAAATACTTTATCATATTTTTCTAAAAATATAGAACTAGTTAATCTTCTTTTAGAATGTCTATCTTTTGGCCATGGATCAGAAAAGTTTAAATATATTTTATCTATTTCTTTATTAAACACTTCATCTATTCTAGTAGCATCCATTCTAATAAATTTTAGATTAGGTATATCCAACTCTTCTACTTTTTCTATGGCTCTAACTATAACACTATCAAACTTTTCTATACCTATATAATTTATATCAGGGTTATTTATAGCATTTTCTATTATGAATTTACCTTTACCCATTCCTATTTCTATGTATATAGGATTATTATTATTAAATACTTTATTCCATTTATTAATATTATCAAATGGATTATCTATATTATATCTACTTGATAATATTTTTTCTTTAGCACCTTTTACATTTCTAAGTCTCATAAAACACTCCCTTAAATTTATTTTAACACAATCTGGGTATTTTGCATATATTAAAATGAAAAGAATAACGGGAGTGTGAAAGTATGAACGATGATAGAGATATGTATTATGGTAATTATGGATATGTAAGTAATCCTTTTCAAAATGGAATGATGCCAATGATGCAAGGTGGGATGATGCCTAATGGGATGATGCCTAATCAAGTTGGACCAATGATGCAAAACCCTAATATGAATTATGGTATGCCTTATAGTAATCAAAATATGATGCCTTGTAATCAAAATAATAATTCTAGTAATAATGATATTGATACTAAATTAAATACAATGGAAAGACAAATTAAAAGATTAAATGAAAGAGTTACTAGATTAGAAGCAACTTATAATAACAATACTACAAATATTTATAATGAACCTGATAGTTCTATGTATATGATGTAAAAAATACCACCTTTATGATGGTATTTTTTATACTCCAGTATTTTTATTGATGCTTTTTAAATATAGTTTCCTTACAAAATCAAATGGTATTACAGTAAATGCAATTAGAAGCATTATAATAAATTCATTTAGTGTAAGTCCTCTTGTTCTAAATATATCTCCCCCATAATATATAAGATATATTTGAACAATGGCTACAAAAAGTATTACTGATAAAAAGACTTTATTTTTATGTAACAATGTAAAAAGATTCAACCTGTGAGTTCTTGCATTAAAACTATTAAAGATACTTATAAATATAAATAAACCAAAAAATGCAGTAAGTAAGTATTCATAGCTAGGACTATATCTAAAGAAACTTCTAATAAAATGAGATTTTAAGAAAATAAAACATAATATAGATGAATAAATACCTGTTACTAATATTTCATTTAACATATAATTATTGATAATATTTTCATCTTTCTTTTTAGGAGGTTCTTTCATGTATTCTAGTTTAGGACTTTCATATGAGAAAGCAAGGCCTGCTAATGTATCCATTACCATATTAATCCATAACATTTGAATTACGGTAACAGGATAAGGTATTCCAATAAATGGTCCAATAATAGAAACACTAACAGCACATAAGTTTACAGTTAACTGGAATATAATAAACTTTCTAATACTTTTAAAGATTGTTCTTCCATATAGTATTGCTTTAGTAATTGATAAAAAGTTATTATCTATAATTACAATATCTGACGCTTCCTTAGTAACTTCAGTTCCACTTCCCATAGCAAAACCAACGTCAGCTTTCTTTAAAGCAGGGGCATCATTTACTCCATCTCCGGTCATACCTACAACAAGATTTAATTCTTGGGCTAGACGCACTAACCTACTTTTATCACTAGGAAGAGCTCTTGATACTATTTTAAGTCTAGGAAGTATTTGCTTTACTTTATCATCACTCATTAAGTTAAGTTCATCAGAAGTTATTACTAAATCATTATCACTATTAATTAATCCAATTTCACTTCCAATAGAAAGAGCAGTATTTTTACTATCTCCTGTTATCATTACTGTTTGAATACCAGCATCTTTTACTAACTTAATAGCATCTTTACTTTCGCATCTTATTTCATCTTTTATAAATAATATACCTATTAAAACGATATTATTTAAACTATCTCTATTTACTGTACTATCAGAGTTAGCAATTGCAATTGCTCTTATTCCGTTTTTAGTCATATTATCTATTTTAGATAGTATTTTATCTTTTTCTTTTAATAATATTTTATTACCATATTTGTCATAACATAAATCAGTATATTTAAGTATCTTTTCAGGAGCTCCTTTTACTAATTTAATATTCTTATTATCTTTTGAAATTATTGTTATAGAATATTTATTTTTACTATTAAATGGTAATTTATATAGTTCTTTAATATCATTATTTCTTTTAATTTTTATAAATTCTAAGAGAGACTTGTCAGTTATATTTCCCCCGATTACTTTATTTTCTACTGAGTCATAAATACTATCATTATTATAGACAAGATTGTCTACTACTAATTCTTTATATTTAGGATAATTATTTAATTCTATACTATTATTAATTTCAAGGTTGTCCCCACTGATCATATTAATTACTTCAAGTTTTCCTTTAGTAAGAGTCCCTGTTTTATCTGTAAATAAGATATTTAAACTACCCGCGGTTTCTATTCCTACTAGTTTTCTTACTAAAACATTATTTTTAAGCATTCTTTTCATATTAGAAGATAATACTAAAGTAATCATCATTGGAAGACCTTCAGGAACTGCTACTACAATTACTGTAACACTTAAAGTTAGTGCTTCAAGGAGGTAACCAAATAAAAGAGGAATATTAGTTACAGTATCTATAATTTTAGTTATATTAAAGTTATTTTCAATTACTATGTTAGAAAATAAATAAGAAATAGATACTAATATAGCTGCGATATAACCCAATTTACTTATTGTTTTAGCTAGTTTATTTAGTCTTAATTTAAGTGGTGATGGAAGTGCTTTCTCTTCTAATTCACTAGCAAGTTTTCCATAAAGAGTATCTGATCCTATTTTATTTACTTTCATTAAAGCGTAGCCATCATATACAACAGTACCCCTATAAACTAAATTATTATCTTTGACATTGTTTAAGTTAATTGCTTTTTCTTTATATTGTTCTTTAGTTTCTCCATTCATCATTGACTCGTCTACAGTAATACTACCTGATATAATTATTCCATCACTAGGTATCTTATCACCAGAAGATAAGACAACAATATCATCCATTACTACTTCATCTATATTAATTTCTTCTACTTTTCCGTTTCTTTTAACACGACATTTAATCTTAGAGGATTCTTCTTGAAGTCTAACAAAGGCTTTTTCTGAACCATACTCCGATATTGTTGAGATTAAGGATGCTACTAATATAGCTACTGCTATTCCTATTGTTTCAAATATGTCAAAGTGTCTAAATAAAAATATTACTTTAACTGCTAGTACAATTAATAATATTTTAATTATAGGATCCCCTAAAGTTTCAATAAATAAATGAAAAAATGTATTCTTTCTTGTTCTTATTATTTCATTTCTACCATATTTTTTTCTTTTTTCTATTACTTCATCGTTAGATAAACCATTAGTCATAATATTCCTCCTTACAGTAAATAATATAAAAAAAAAGAATAATTAGACTATTAATTATCTTTCATATTTTGACAATTATTTAAAATATTTTTTATATAAATTATTAAATATTCATAAATTAATCACTGGATTTTTCCATTTCTAATTATTATTTAGAACTTTAGATATTTCACTAAATAAATTCGTCTCTTTATTTACTTTAATAACATTTATACCCAAGTTTTTAGCACCATTAACATTATCAATATTATCATCTAAAAATAACAATTCTTTAGGAATTAAATTAAATTTATTAAGAATATAGGTATAAAAATCTTGATTAGGTTTAACTTTATGAATTTCTGCAGAAATTAAAACATCATCTAAATAATCAACACCAAATGCTTCAACTATAAAATTTCTAACAAATGAAACATGATTAGTTGCTATAATAATTTTTACATTATTATATTTTTCTTTTATTTTCTTAAATAATAACTCATCTTTTACTTTATATAATTTATCGATTAACTCTTCAATTGTTCTCATTAAAATTGAATCCTTTTCAATTATTTTTCTTGCTTCTATTAAATAATCAGAATTATTGATATTATTTCCAAACATTCTTTCTAATCTATCTTCTTCTTCCGTTAAATTAATTTCTCTTTCGGTCACTAAAACTCCGACTAAATCAAATGCTATAACTTTAATCACTTTACTTCTCCTCTATAAAAATATTTTATAAATTTAACACTTCATTCTTACTTTTTTATAACTTATATATTATCATTAATTAACACTTTTTATTATCATTTATTTTTTTTCTTTATAAATAATAAATTGCAATACTTATTTATTAATATTTTCTAATTTTTTATTCAATATAGCAATTTTTCCATTATTAAAGACACTCCCCTAGCTCCAAAACAATGTCTTGGATTCTCCATTTTAATAGATGTTATTCCAAAATCTTCATCAGTTAATACTTTAATATAATTCAATTTTAACATCTCCTTTTTAATAATTTTAAAATAGTACCATTAATACATTAACTTTTATATTTCTATTTCTATAATCAAATTATTATTTTTATATTTAGCATAAATATTACCACCATTTAATTCAATTAATTGTTTTGCAATAGATAATCCCAAACCTGAAGATTTACTACCTGTTTGTAATGTATAATATCTATTAAATATTTTCTTTACATTAGTTATATTTAAAGATTTAGTTTTATTAGATATTATAATTTTTCCGTTATCCAATAGATTAACTTCAAAATTATCTTCTGAATACTTCAAAGCATTAGAAATAATATTTTCTAAAACTCTAACAAACATATTTTTATCTAAATATTTAAAAATTTTCTTTTCAACGATTAATATTTTAGGAGTAATATTTTTTTGCTTAAATAACCCATAATAAGAAACCAAAACATCTTCTAGTATATCATTTATACAAACTTTTTCTTTTTTTATTTTATCTTTTAAATCTAAACATTTGGAATAATTATATAATTGTTCAGTTAACGTTGTAAGAATATCAACTTTATCGCTAATTATTTTTAAATAATTACTCTGTTTCTTATTTAAATTATCTTTTTCAATTAAATCAATATATCCTTTAATTGCTGTTAAAGGTGTTCTCAAATCATGAGATATATTTGTTATAGACTTTTGTAATTCTTGATTACCATTTTTATATTTTTTTTCTTGTTTACGAAATTCATATATATATAAATTTAAATTATTTGCTAATTTTTTTAAATTTATGTTATTTGTAGAAATAGTTATTAAACGATTGGAATCTTCTTTTAATATTTTTTCAATATTTATTTCTATTTCTTTAATAGACAAGTTAATTATTACAATTTTACTAATTAAAAAGATTATAACGAGTATTAAAAAAATTATTATTAATATCCAATATATACTCATTATAATCAATTCCTTTCTAATTTAATTCTTTCTTCTTAATAAGAATTATACCACATAAATTAATTATAAAAATCAAAAATATAGAATATAACCATAATATATTATAATTATCATTTAAATTAAGAATTTGTGTTGCTTGACCGTAAGGTAAAATATTTACAATAAAAGTATAAATATTTTTAATTATTCCAGTAGCATTAGATATTTTTGCCATAACATTAGAAGTTATAATAATAGTCCATATAACTACAATTAGTGATAAAATTCCAGAATTAGATTTACTAGATATAGACATACATATAAATGTAAATAATGATGATATTACTATATTTAATAAAAATGAATCAAATAACAAAAAAATAAATTTATTAATTGAAATAGTTATATCATTTTCTAAGATTAATCCTATTATAATTGCAAATATAATATAAATTACACTATAAGCAATACTAACTAATATAGAAGTTAAAAGATTTGATAAATATATATCGCTTCTTTTATGACCATTTATTATTTTGTTCTTAATTGTTCCATCAGAATATTCAAAACCAATAAATATTGATATAAAAATAGGTAATATTAACCAATTAAAAGAATTATAACCAAAGAATACATTTCCAAGTTCATTGGTACAACCTGCACATGAAGATGGATTAACTCCATTATAATTAATATAAAGAAACATTGCCATTAAACCCATTATTAATAATAACACCCAAAAAGTTATACTTTTTTTTAAACGATAAAAATTTGCATTTAGTAATTTAATCACGTCTATCACTTCCAATTAAATTAATATAATAATTTTCAAGAGTCTCATTATTTTCATGAATTTCTTCAATTATACATTTTCTCTTTGATAAATCTAGCACTATTTCTGATATATTTACACTTCCATAAATACTTATTTGGGAATTGTCATTAACTTCATATGATATACTTTTAATTTCAAAATATTTAACAGCTTCTTTTAAATTATTTACCTTTACAATTATTTTTTTTCTCATTTTTTGATTTAATTCATCTGCACTAATCTCACTTATAATTCTTCCATTATCTAAAAAGCCATAATAAGTTGCTATTTTAGATAATTCATCAAGGTAATGACTAGA
Organism: uncultured Bacilli bacterium; assembly: GCA_944368815.1. Taxonomy (GTDB): domain Bacteria; phylum Bacillota_I; class Bacilli_A; order RF39; family UBA660; genus CALVVX01. The sequence goes on along the minus strand of CALVXD010000003.1, from coordinate 38,743 downwards.
TATCAAAATAGTTATACCTTTTTTATTTAAATTAAGTATTAATTCTCTTATTTCAATTATTCCTTCAGGATCTAACCCATTAATAGGTTCATCTAAAATAAGAAAATCAGGATTAGATGATAAAGCTATAGCAATACCTAATCTTTGTTTCATTCCTAAAGAAAAATATTTAACTTTCTTTGATCCGACATTTTGTAGACCAACAATTTTTAGCAAATAATCAATTTTATTTAAAGATGGAATACCAATATTCTTAAATTGGACTATTAAATTATCTTTTGCAGACATATTTCCATACATAGATGGAGTTTCAACTATTGCCCCTATTCTATTTCTCTTATCTAAAATATTACTATCATTATAAGGAACGTTATATAGTGAATAAAAACCACTTGTAGGATTTTGTAATCCTGTTATAATACGGATTAAAGTAGTCTTTCCACTTCCATTTTTACCAATTAGTCCATATATTGCACCTTTTTTAATAGTCATATTAAGATTTTTCAAAACACTGATATTTTTATATCTTTTTTCAATATTATGTACTTCTAATACATTAATCATATATATACTCCTCTCTAAAAATTATTTTACTAAAAAATAGTTAAGATAATAGTTAAAAAAAAGTTAAGATTTAGTTAAGATTAGTCATCAAAAATTTTATAACCTATTCCCCAAACCGATTCAATGTATTTTTTATTAGAAAATTTTTGAATTTTTTTCTTTAAATTACTAATATGGACTTTCAATGAATTTTCATCACAATCAGGTGTATCAAAACTTATTAATTCAAGCATTTTATTTTTTGAAATTACTTTATTTGGCGAAAGCAATAATTGTTTTAAAATAGCATATTCCGTTTTAGTTAAATTGACTTTATTATCACAAACATATAATATTCTGCTATCAATTGATAATTTTAATTCTTTGAATTTTAAATCATAATTATAATTATCTTTATTTCTTAATCTTGCTTTGACTCTTGCTAATAATTCTTCATTATTAAATGGTTTAGTAATATAATCATCTGCCCCATTTAGCAAATTTTTTATTTTATCATCTACTGAAATTTTTGCACTAATAACAATAATTGGAATTTGACTGAATTTTTTAATTATTTCTTCGCCATTAACACTAGGTAGCATTAAATCTAATAAAATCAAATCAACATTTTCTTTTTCAAGTATCATAATTGCTTCAGATCCTGAATATGCATCCAATATTTTATAATGTTCACTTAATAAAATTTCTTTAATTAAATTATGAATACTTATATCATCTTCTACTATTAATATTTTTTTCATAAGCACCTCATTCTTTTATATAATTATAACACGTATAATAAGAAATCATTTAAGTTTGTTGCACCTATCAGTGTTTATTTTAATTTTTACATTAAGATATAATTTAGACAAATTTCACATATAATAAAATCTATCAATTAATCTTTTTAAATATATAATAAAGGAAATCCTTGTTCTTCTAATTGATTTAAAGTATATTCTAAATCCATTCTATATAGATAATTACTATACTTTGTTACTTCGTTGTATATCTTATGTAATTTTTCAAATCTATATACAAGTTCTATTTCCACACCTTCAATATCTATTGTAATTTTTCTATCTTTATCTACAAAAGAAAACAAATATTCATTAAACTTATTTAAATCATTTACAACACAATTAATAATAACATCTTGATATTCATTATAAAATTTTATATATCTCTCTTCAGCATTTAGTATTTCTAATAATTCTTTTTTGGAATATAAATTGGATATTTCATAATCTTCAAATAATAATGAAATAAAGTATTCATCAATATTCTTATCATTATATTTTAAATATAATTTATTATAATCTTCTTTATTCATTACTCTTCTTTTTGTTTCATAATAATAGTATCCATCTTTTTTATAATAATATTTGTTATTATGAGAAATAAAGATATCATCTCCATTTGATAATTTATTAAATTTATATATAGTACCAAATTCAAACATTTTTGAAATACTTAAAATAAGTTCTTCATTATTAGTTTTAGTTATAATATATTTAAATATAGGAATATAATTATAACTTATATAATCAAAAATATAATCTTCAATTGGGGTAAATTTTCCTTTTATATATCTTTCTTGATACCTAATTTCTTTATATTTATCATTTATATTATCCATTGCATTAAAAGTTAATATAATAGAACCCATTGTATAATCTTTATAATTATCATACTCTTGTTTTTCTTTTTGAATATAATCATTTGATATTATTCCTAGAATAGAACCTATAACTAATAATATACTAATTATTAAAAGTAAATTTTTTTTATTTTTCTTCATAATCATCTACTTCTTTTAAAATTCCTTTATCCATTTCATATATTTTATCACATAAAAGTTTTATATCTTCATAATTATGACTAGTTAAAAGTATAGTCTTTTTTTGTTTTTTATACTGTAAAATAATATTTCTAAAATGATTAACACTATCTTTATCTAATCCATTAAATGGTTCATCTAATATTAATATTTCACTATCATACATAAGGGCATTTGCTAATTTTAATTTTTGTTTCATCCCTGTTGAATAATTTTTATATTTTGTTTTATTGTATGGATCTAATCCTACTAAATTTAACATTTCATATATTTTATCTTCTTTTATTTTAACTCCTAGTTGTGATAATAATTTTAAATTATAAAATCCTGTTTCATCACTTAGAAAATTACTATCAATTAATACTCCTAATTTTTCAGCATTACTTTTATTGGAATTAATAGCAATATCACCACTTGTAGGTATATATAAACCACATATCATCTTTAATAAAACAGTTTTACCACTTCCATTTCTACCCACAATTCCTATTGTTTCTCCTTGTTTTACATTTAATGTAAGAGAATTTACAATTATTTTATCATCAAACTTCTTTGTTACATTTTTTACTTCTATTATGTTCATTGTGCACCTCCTAAGTCTTTGGTTGCTATTATTTTTTTCATAAATATATATGTCAAAGTTATTAATAAAATAGAAAACATGATAAACATTACAGTATTATTAAATATTATCTTTTCGTTTATTATAGTTATTGTAAATGTTGTACATAAATAATTAATAAATATATTACTACCTATTGCAAATAAATAACTATAAAAATATTCATTAAATATTAAATAAATAGTTATAAAAATATTAATGCTAATTAAACAAAATAAATATTTAAGAACAAATAAATTTATAAAGAATAATGGAAATATAAATACACCCGTTACAAAATAATAATATAAAAGTAATACTAAAACATAAATAACAGTTATTATAAAACTATATATTAAAGAAAATATATATATATTTTTAATTACTTTATCTCTTCCTATATTTACTGTAGCCATTGGAAAATCATTTAAGAAAAAAGATATAATTTGTAATATTGGATAAAATATTATACATAAATAACAAATCGTAAAAATAGAAAATAGTATTATATTTATATTTTCAAAATTTATTGGATATATTAAACATCCAATTAAATACTCTTGTTTAACATCTATATTTTTTGATATAAATACTTCATAAATAGATTGAATATATGGTTTAGAAATAAATATGTTAAGAATAAGTATTATAGTTATTATTAAATAAAATTTTTTACTTTTAAATATTGTCTTTAATAAACTACTCATATATAATCATTAATTCTCCTTTTTACTATAATAATACAAATTACTAACAATAATATAAACAAGATTATTGGATTAAAAATTATATTTAGATAAGAAGGAAATACAGTTTGATTTCCAATAAAATCATATATAGAAAAATAATTAAATATCATTGATATTCCTATAATATTTGCTAAAACAATTTGAGATAAAAATACTATTATTAAAAATAAGAAGGTATTAACTTTTTTCTTCATTAAGAAAGTTGCTAAAATTACTATTATTGCAATAATCATTCCATATAAAAAGCTTATTAATAAGTCCATACAGCAAAGAATTATTGCATCATAATGTGTATAAATACTTTCCGCTACACTATTTAACAAACTAAATTTTAAATAATGAGTATGAGAAAAACCAGGGCTGTAAAATACATTTAGTAATAAATAATATAATAACTTAGGAATAACTGCTAATAATCCACCATATATCAAAGTTGTCACAATTAGTGAACTAGTATATCTTTTTTGACCTAATTTTAATATTTTTAATTTTAAAAATCCATTATGAACTTCATCAAATAAATTATTTCCAATAACATAAAATAAAAATAATGGAAATATTATTGTATATATTTTAAATATACTAGAACACTCTGTAATTAAATATATAAATGGTGCTGATAATAGTTTCATAATGTCATTTTCCATATACATAATAACATCATTATCAATAATTAAATTACTAGCATTGCCATTTAAATAAGAATCTATGTAATACTTTAAATAATGATTATTAGTATAATTATTTACACCATATAATATTTCATTTTTATTTATAAAAAATATGATAAAAAGCACTCCCAAACTAACTATTAAAAATAAAAATGTTTTTTTAGTTAATAATTTGTCTTTTAACAATTGCCAATTATTCATTTAAATCTCCTTCTTATAAAAACAATACATTCTTTACCACAATATATCATAAGTTTATTGTAATTACAATAAATAATATAAAAAAAAGAATAATTAAATTAATAATTATCTATTTAAAATATTCTTTATATAAATTATTAAATATTCCTAAATGTATTTGCTCATCAACAATTATCCTTTTAAGTATATTAACAATATATTTATCTTTTATTACTTTAGTTAAATAATTATAATAATATATTGCTTGTGTTTCTGCTTCAATATTAATTCTTAATATCTCTTGTAAATTTGTATTATATTTTACATAAGACGTATTAAAATATTTACTAAGTCCATTTCGATAAGGGGACGAATATATTGGTTTTACTCCAAGAAGTAGTATTAATTCTCCAAGTGTTTCTAAATGTTTCATTTCTACTACTGATATTTTCTTTAATATATTAGATATATCCGGATAATCTTTTTGTAATATTAATGCTTGATATAAATATAAATGAATTGCTGTATCTTCACTAGTTTCACTAGCATATGCTTTTCTAAGTAAATTAGCATATGAATAGTTTTTAGTCTCTACTTCTATTTTTGGATAAGGTATTTTACTTTCAAATATCATATTATCCCTCCAATATATCTTAGTATTAAATATTAAAAAAAATGCTAACTTTTATTAGCACTTTAATCTCTTTGTAATTCAAATCTATATTCTTGTGAAATATTTGGATACTTTTCTTTGTCTACTTTTGATATAAACATTTTATATGGTCTTACCCATACTTCTTTAGTATCCAAGTGTTCATATACTATCATATCTTCTAAAGTTTCTGAGTCTTTAGCTAAAGCTATTACTTTAACTTTCATTCCTTTAAAATGTTTATAAACATTCCCTACTTTAATATCCATTATAATAACTCCTTTAATTCTTTTTCTAATACAGATAAATCATTTGGACTCATAAATACATAAACACTACCTTTATGTCTTGATAATATTTTTGCATCAGTTATATTTAAATGATATCCATTATTTAATTTATCTATTATTATATTAGATGTAACATCAGGGTAATCTTCTTGTTTTTCTCTAGCAGGATGAATATCAAGTACATAAGCACAATCACCCATATTTAAGTATTTTACAATATCACTTGCAAACTCTTCAGTTCTAGTAAATGTATGTGGTTGAAATATTGCTACAATATTTTTATTTGGATACTTTTGTTTTACAGCATCCATTGTTGCTTTTATTTCATTTGGATGATGAGCATAATCATCTATTATAATTGAATCATTAACAACTACTTCACTAAATCTTCTTTTAGCCCCTTTAAACTTACTCAAATTACTTTGAATAGTATTACTATCCATACCTTCTAAATAACATACTGTTATTACTGATAAAGAATCTAATAATTGATGTTCTCCATATAATGGCAAATCAAATTTACCAAACATATTATTGTCAATATAAACATCAAACTTAATTCCATTTTCATTATATTCTATATTTTTAGCAACTACATCATTATTACTAGATAGTCCATAAGTAATTGGCTCTTTGTCTAATTTCAAATTTCCAGTATATGGATCATCTCCATACATAATAACCTTTTTTATAGTCTTATTCGCTAATGTATTATAAGCATCTATTACATCATCAATATCTTTAAAATAATCAACATGATCTAAATCAATATTAGTGATTATTAAATAATATGGTGTGTAATTTAAGAAATGTCTTTTATACTCACAAGACTCTAAAGCAAAATAAGTATTATCTTTTTTAGCAAATCCAGTACCATCCCCGATTAGATAATTAGTACTAGGCAAAGTAATAGATAACATTGCTGTTGTCGTTGTTTTTCCATGGCAACCTGATACACAAATTGTTTTAAACTTAGTAGTTAATCTTCCTACCATTTCTTCATAAGTAATAATTTCTAAATTAAGTCTTTTAGCTTCCATTAATTCAACGTTATCTTCTGTTATAGAAGCTCCTTTTATTATTGTTAATCCTTCATATATATTATTTTTATCATATACAGTTATTTTTATATTTCTTTCATTTAAACCTATTTCAGTGAAGAAGTGTTTTTCAATATCACTTCCTTTTACTTCATAACCTAAATCATTCATAATATTAGCAAGGGAACTCATTCCTGCTCCCTTGATTCCTATAAAATGATACATAATTATTCCCCCTTATCATATTTTTCTATATGTGATTTAATTAATTCTTTATCTTCAAAATAATTAATTTTCATTGCCTCTTTAACTTCTCTTAAAGTTTCTTGAGCTTTTTCTCTTGCTTTGTTACTTCCTCTTTCTAATATATTATATACTTCTTCTATTTTATTTTCATATATTTTTCTTTTTTCTCTAATTGGAGTTAAAACTTCTTCTAAAACATTAAATAAAAATTTCTTTATTTTAACATCCCCTAATCCGCCTTTTTGATAATGTGCTTTTAATTCATCAAGATTTTTATATTCTGGTAAATACTTAGCAAAATGCTCATCAGTACAAAAAGCATCAAGATATGTAAATACAGTATTATCTTCTACTTTTCCTGGATCTTCTACCCTAATATGATTAGGATCAGTATACATGCTCATTACTTTTTTCTTAACTTCTTCTGAAGGATCAGATAAATAAATACAATTTCCCAAGCTTTTACTCATCTTTGCTTTTCCATCTGTTCCTGGCAATCTCAAACATACTTCATTATTAGGTAAAACTGCTTCAGGCTCAACCAAGACTTCCTTTTTATATGTATTATTAAAACTTCTAACAATTTCTCTTGTTTGTTCAATCATTGGAAGTTGATCAACCCCTACTGGAACTAAATTCGCTTTAAATGCAGTAATATCAGCTGCTTGACTAATTGGATAAGTCATAAAACCAACCGGAATAGAATTATTAAATTCTCTTAATTTTATTTCTGATTTAACTGTAGGATTTCTTTCTAATCTAGCTAATGTAACTAAATTCATATAAAAGAAAGTAAGCTCTGTTAATTCTGACACTTGAGACTGAATAAACATTGAAATTTTATTTGGATCTAATCCCACTGATAAATAATCAAGAGCTACTTCTATAATGCTTTCCCTAATTTTTTCGGGATTATCAGCATTATCTGTAAGTGCTTGAGCATCAGCTATCATTATATACATTTCATCATAACTACCACTTTCTTGTATTCTAACCCTTTCTCTAAGTGATCCAACAAAGTGTCCTAAATGTAACTTACCTGTTGGTCTATCCCCTGTTAAAATTATATTTTTAGCCATACATCTCATCTCTTTTCTAAAATAATTTTAGCATAATAATTATTATTAGTAAAGAAAAACAAAATAGTAATTTGATACTATTTACAGGCCGTTGACAAAGTCGATTTTTCAAATCGGCTTTGTCAATCGGCTTTTTATATTCCCCACTTTAATATAAAAAAAGAACAATTTTAGGAAATTATCATCTAAAATTATTTGATTTTTAAAGTTTTACTCCCACTTTTGAAAATTCAATTTTTAGATTTTTTCAAAAAAGGTAGTTTGTCAACAGTCTGAAAATAGTAATTTGATACTATTTATTATTTTCTACTAACTTTTCTTCTTTATATTCATATGGCAAAGTATTATCTTTAGTTATTACTGACTTACCAATTTCTTCCTCTAAATCTTTTCTAGTATTGTTAGCTATTCTTCCACCTCTTTTAGCAACTTCTATATTTTCATCTAAGCCTCTTGGTTTATGTTGTTTAGCAATTTCACGAGTTGCAAGTTCTCCTATATCAGCAAGAGCAACTTCAATATCTGACATATTATCCCTTAAAGATTCTTTTCTAAGTCCCTTAAATACCTTATATTCTTTTGCTGTCATTCCTGACCAACTTTTATATATTTCATTGGTTAGAATTGCATATTCCTTTGATTCAGTTATTCCACCATCCTTCCATACATCTGTAAGTTGTTTTCTATCCTGAATTCCTTTTATTCTTTTTGCTATCCAATATTCATCATAACCTTTTGCTCTATATAAATCAATTGCTCTTTGAGCAGTTATTGACGGATCAAATACTTCATCAATTCTTTCACTTCCTAATTTAGCTAACCAAAGTTTCACTGGTTCCGCATTCTTTGATGGAATTGACTCAATTATTCGAAACATTTCTTCAATATCGCATACATCAGTTAAACGATATTTACCATCCTGTGCTTTTAACTTTAACTGTCCGATTTTCTCGGACACTTCATTTCCTTCTTCGATAAGTTTCTTTTTTAAGTCACTCCAATATTTTCTTGGTCTATCGCTACCAGATAAAACTCCAACCATATCAACTATACTTATATAATATTTTTCTTTATCTTTATCCCACACAGTTCTTATAGTATCATTATTAAATATTTTATTAATTAAATGCATTTTATCTTCTTTCATTTTATTTCCTCCAATCTTAAATAATTTTTATGCTTACTATTATACACAAACATATGTTCTACGTCAATGTATTTTTTATAAAAAAAAGAAAATGTATATCAATACATTCCCTGTAATTTCTTTTTATCAATATTACTTAAACTATCTACTTTCCATTCATCTCCACTTTTATATACATCTAGTTCTAAAGTATAAATCACAGTATCTTTAGCACCTTCTAATTTATCTAATTTAGCATCATTATATTCTTCTAAAGTGTATTCTTTATCTTTATATTCTTCATCTAATTCTTTAATAACTTTCTTATAATCTTTTACTTTAATCTGTACAGTTACAGTGGCTTTATCTCCATCTATTTCTTCATCTTTTATATCATAACTTAAATTTTTATATTGATTTTCTATTATTTTTTTATATCTATCTTTTTGATTATCTGTTAAATTTTCTTTATCTGTTATAGTATCTATTTCATTTTTTATATCTTCATCTAGCATTTGATATTTATTTAATAGTTCTTCTACTTTACTAGTAGGACTATTATTAAGAGCACATCCAAATAAAAATAATAATACAAATAAGGAAAGCACTTTTTTCATTATATCATCTCCACTATTAGTATTATTATTTTTTTATTTTTTATACATTAAAATTCATAATTATTTAATATTTCTAATATCATACTAGATTTATATCCTAAATTAAGCAAATTATTATATATTTTATTTTTTAATACAAATCCTTTATGTTTCTTATTAGTTTTCATAAACTTAGTTATTAATTTATCAATTTTCTCATAAAGAATTTCATCATCTATATTATTTATATATGTATTTATAATATTAGTATCTATATAATGTTTTTTTAATTCTAATTCTATTTTATATGGTCCCATTGTTGTAAAATTTAATTTATCATTAATAAAAGCCTTAGTAAATACTTCATCATTTAATATATTATTTTTTAAAAGTCTATTAATAGTACTTTCAATTACTTCTTCACTATATTTTTTATTTTTTAAATATACTTTTATTTCATTAATACTTCTAAGTCTTACTTCAATATAACTAACACTTTTATTATAAGCTTCTTCATACATATTATCATTTATTATAACATTATATAAATTATTATCTATCTCTTTTTTATATAATAGGTTATTGTTTAAAATAACATCCTCATATGTATCAAAAGTAGTACCATCTTCTAAAAACAATTTATATTTACCATTAGAGCCTTTCTTATATTTTATAATTTTCATTATATCACCATCACTAATATATATTATTTTTTCCAAATAAGCAATAAATTTAATAAAGAAAAAGAACTTATATATACATATGTTCTCTTTTCAAAGGATTAACCACATTTTTTTCTTCATAATATTTTTCTACTAAAGATACTTTATTTTCATTTAAACTTTTAGGAACATCAATTATTCTTTGATTTGCGGATCCTCTGAATAATAAATCTAAACTTTTTTGTTCTAATATAAATCTACCATCTACTAAAACATCTATTTGTTTAAGTAGTTCCATTATATTAGGATCTTTCTTACTTTTTTCAAGTAATGCTTCAAAAGTAAATCCTGTATAACACCATATATTTAAGTTTTTACTTCTTGCATATTTTGCTATTTCTGCGCATTCATAAGGTTGAAAGAAAGGGTCACCTCCAGATAATGTAAGTCCTTGGTGCCCCTCTAATTCATCTATCCAAGATTTAACTTCTTCAAAGTCAATCAACGCTCCTCCATCAAAAGAATGTGTTTGTGGATTTTGGCATCCCTTACAATTATGTGAACAACCTTGTGTCCATAAAACTGCTCTAACGCCTTCTCCATCAACAATACTATCCTTTTGGAGTTCTGCCGCTAATCTAATTTGCATTATGCTGCATTCTCTGCAAAAATACCTTTAGTACTATGTTTAACTCTATCTCTTTCTTCTGCTCTTTTACCATTATTGAATCTATCAGTAGTACCTACTAAATATCCTGTAATTCTTCTAATTCTTTCAAATTCAACGCCTTCCCCAACTTTTTTAGCTTCTCTTACTTCTTCTTTCATTTTAATTCTCCCTTTCTTTTTATCTACAACATTCATTAATACTATTTATTTTTTCAATGCTTACGCCTTCTCCTGAATGTCTACCACAACCAGGACAAATATCTCCAATTACCCCAACATATCCACATACTGGATCTCTATCTACTGGATGATTAATTGCTGCATATCCCATATTATTTTCTTTCATTATTCTAATAATTTGTTCAAATGCTTCAACATTATTAGCAGTATCTCCATCTAATTCAATATAACTAATATGTCCAGCATTAGTAAATTCATGATATGGAGCTTCTTTCTTTATTTTATCTACTACAGATATATTATAATATACTGGAACATGGAATGAGTTAGTATAATATTCTCTATCAGTTACACCTTTAATTCTTCCATATATAGCTTTATCTATACCAGTAAATCTTCCAGATAGTCCTTCTGCAGGAGTTGCTAAACATGTAAAGTTCAAATTGTATTGTTTACTATATTCATCACATTTTTCTCTCATAAATTTAATTATTTTAATTCCCAATTTTTGAGCTTCATCACTTTCACCATGATGTTTACCAATAAGAGCCTTTAAGCATTCAGCAAGTCCAATAAATCCTATACTTAAAGTACCATGTTTAAGAATTTTTCTAAGTCTATCATTAGGTTTTAATTTCTCACTATCTAGCCATACACCTTGACCAAGTAAAAATGGGAAATTATACATTTTTTTACTACATTGGATTTCAAATCTTTCTAAAAGTTGATCTTTTACCATATCCATTAAATTGCCAAGTTCTTCAAAAAATCCATTTAAATCAGTTTTTTCATTAGTAATAATACCATGTTTGATTCCAAGCCTTGGTAAATTAATTGTCGTAAACGATAAATTACCACGTCCTGGAGTTACTGCTTTATTAGGATCTACTACATTTCCAAGTACTCTTGTACGGCATCCCATATATCCTACTTCAGTAGTAAAATCTCCTTCTTTATAATATTGTTTATTAAATGGTGAATCAATAAATGAGAAGTTAGGAAATAATCTCTTAGCAGACACCTTACATGATAATTTAAATAAATCATAGTTAGGATCTTCTTTATTATAGTTTACTCCTTCTTTAACTTTAAATATTGATATAGGGAATATTGGAGTTTCTCCCTTACCAAGTCCTGCATCTACTGATAACAAATAATTTTTGATAACCATTCTACCTTCTGGTGAAGTATCTGTTCCAAAATTAATTGATGAAAATGGTACTTGAGCGCCCGCTCTTGAATGCATCGTATTTAAGTTATGAACAAAAGCTTCCATTGCTTGATATGTTGTTCTATCTGTTTTAGCAATAGCTGTATCATAAGCTTTTTCAAATATTCTTTTAACTTCCCTTGAATCTTTATAAATACTTTCAAATATGTTCATATCAAATTCAATACTAGTTAATTTGTCTATTTCTTTAGCAACTTTATCCATATTTACAAAACTAATAAAATCGGTAAAATCTAAAAGTTCATATATTGATTGTTTAAATTGCTTTTTAAATGTCATAAGTACACCCGGTGCCATATAATAATCAAATGCTGGTATACTTTGCCCTCCATGCTGATCATTTTGATTAGATTGAATTGCAATTGCTGCAAGTGCCCCATAAGAAATGATATCTTTCGGAGGTCTTAAATAACCATGTCCAGTTGAAAATCCATTTTTAAATAATTTATTTAAATCAATTTGCATACAAGTAGTTGTTCCCATTGCTAAGAAATCCATATCATGAATATGTATATCTCCCGCATCATGAGCTTCTGCAAATTTCTTTTTCATCAAATATGCTTTAGCAAATTCTTTAGATACAGTAGAACCATATTGTAACATAGTCCCCATCGCTGAATTACCATCAATATTAGCATTCTCTCTTTTACTATCTTCTTCACTAGCACTCTTAAGTCCTAAACTCTCAATAGATTTTAAAAACTTATGCATTTTCTTTTCATCAGAAAAAGCTTGTCTTGATGCTGATCTTCTTTCTCTATATTCAGAAAATGACTCATAAACATCTTCATAATCATTTTTCTTAAGTTCTTCTTCAATTAAATCTTGAATTTCTTCAATTTTAATTTTATCTATATCTTTAGACACAAATTCTTTATCAATTCTTTTAATTACTTTTTGATAAATCTTTTGAATATCTTTCTCATTATATTTTTTTTCTTCTTCAGTAGCAACACTGTCAAAACCCTTTTTTATAGCTACTGCAATTTTACTGCCATCAAAATCAACTTTTTTACCATTTCTTTTAACAACAGTAATAGCTAATATTTTATCTTCAATATCAACCATGTTATCACTCCTTCTATTTTTTCTACATTCTCATTGTAGTATAATACAAAGTATAAGTCAATAGTTTTGTTCGCATTTTTATTTTTTTGTTTTTTTCCATTTTTTATAAATATACCTTTTCACATTTTCTTATGTTTCTTAAAAATTATTTAGTATTACAAAGTATTGTATAATCACTAATATTCCTTATTTTATTATAATATATTAATCTTTTTGTTAATGTTTCTTTTTTTATTTTTTCAAAAAAAGTTATTTTACAAATTTTACATTTTTCAAAAAAATAAACTTTTTTTTAAAACAAAAACAAGATAAAAGCGAACACTTTATCTTGTTTATTTTTCATATAATTACTTATAATATATAGATATATCATTAATTATACGAACTAATATTTGTTCTAATTTATTTTTAAAATTTCTATTACATCATTTTCTTTAGTATAACTAATATTTACCCTACTTCCTTCTCCTAAGAAAGGTAATATATCACTAGCCACATTTATATACGCTTTATATTTTTGTCCATTAGTATCTACTATATAATAATAACTATTTCCATTTATTAAAGCCATATTAATTTTAGAAATCGTAATATCTTTAGTTAATAATGTATCTTCAGAATATTCACTACCAATGGTTGTTAAATAATTATTGGCAGCCACTTCTATTCCTAAAGAAGAATCTGTTACTACTACTTTTTGATAATCAGCGACATCAACAAAAGCATACATTTTTACAAGTCCAGCGTTATCTTTTAAACTCATTAAATATGTTGGTTTTCCATTTAAATTAATTAAAAGTGGGAACGATGATTTATACTTCATTTGTTGAACTTGACCTTCAGCAGAATCCATTGCCGAATATTCTTTAGCTCCCGCTACTGAATAGAAATGTGTTTCTTTAGTTCTCATATTACATAGTATAAATCCAATATTAGATTCATCAGAAACAACTGAAGTAATTCCTGTATATAAATACACATCATCATTCATTACAGTATAATTATATCCTTCAGTAGTCATTACAACTCCCTTTTGACCAAATATAGAGTTGATATATCCATCTTGATATTGACCCCAATCATCTACTTGTTCAATAATTAAATCAGCTTTATATACATGGTCTACCCATTTAGGTACATCTTCTACTTTGTATTTTTTGCTTTCTCCTGTTATTGGATCTAATATTACGACTCCAGTAATTTCTTTTTTAACCCCTACTCCTTTATAAGTAACTGTAGGAACTATCCAATAAGGATTACCTTCATTATCAATTTCAAAATTAGCTTCATCAAATATTTCTGTTGGATAACTAAATCTTAATTTTCTTTCTAATTTTTCATTAAATAAAGCACTAGGCATATATTTCATACCTTTATCCAATTTAGTTAAATTAGCTTCTCCACTTACAGAATTTACTGTTATATATCCTTTAACACCATCACTTCTATTTGTAAACCATTTTATTACAGAAGCATACTCTAAAGGAGTAACTCTAATAATATCATTATTATAATTTATTTGAGTATATAAGTCTGATACAGTAAACTGACTTACAAGTTCTGGCATTTGTCCCATTACCCTATCTCCTAGTTTTTGACTAGAATCTTTATCTAAAAGAGGTAAAGTATTAAAATTAACTTCACTTATATCATCAGTAAATGTTTTAGTTTCATCTATTGTAATTCTTTTAGAGTAACTCTTAGCATTAAATACTGGTGATACAATTATATTTGTAAGAACAATTACTGCAAATATTCCCATAACTACAAGTACTGATATACTTTGTTTTTGAAAATCACGAGTATTAGTAATTATAAATTCACGGACACTAGTAATTTCTGTAAGCCCTAAAAATTTATAAAATACAAATATAAATAGTAAATAGAACCAAAAACTAGCATCATGTATATTTAATGGTGGTAATGTAACATAGAATACTATTAACGCAAATACTATCGTTAAAATAATTCTAATAATTAACTTTTTCTTATCTTTCATAATTAACCTTCTTTCTACAAATATTATATCATACTTTTAATACTATTAATTATATTTAATACTTCTTCTTTTGATTCATCTAATAATTCTATTCGGTAATTATTAATTCCCATATTTATGTATTCATGTATATTACTAATATAATCAATATTTTTATAATGCATTATATGTGTTAAACAATTATTATGAATAATTCTATATTTGTATCCTAATCTATCTTGTAAATAATATTTATTTTTATTAGTTTTACATACTCTACAATTATTTAATAATTCTTTTAATGGACAATACTTCATAATCATAAGTTCCATCTTACCATATATAATTACTTCAATATCTTTATCTTTCAATAATTTAATTTTATTATAATCACATTCTGGAGATATTACTACTCTTTTAACTCCTAATTCTTTTAAAAATTTAATACTATAGTCATTTACTACATTCAAAAAATAATCACTAACAACATTATTATTTTTACTATATTTATAAGCACTACCTAATTCAGACGCTAAAATATTTTCATTTTTAAATTCATTAAAAGATGACATTACTCTACTAGTTCTATAATAAATATTATTACTCTTATATTTTAAATATAAATTATAGTCATCTGTATATATATTATCTACTTTGTTTAAACATACAAGTAATTGTTCTTCATTTCTTACTAACACATTTATATTAATCTTATTTGTTTTTAAGGTGTTTTCTATCTTAGGTATCTCATTAATTATTATCTTTTTTTTATTTTCTATTTTTTTATTTATTAATTTAGTTACTAAGTATCTTCTTAATTCATTTAATTCTTTTAAACTAATAAATATATTATCATCTATATCCACTTCAATATTATTTAATATAAAAGGAGTATTTCCTAATTTGGATAACTTATCTATTATTACTTCTTTAGTTACTGGATTATTAATAGAGGGTTCTACAACTGTTCCATCTACTTCTACTTTATTTATTCCATCACTAAGACTAATATATAAATCTTTATTTATCTTAGCACTAACTTTATAATCAACTTTTATTTTCTTCTCTTCATAATTATTTAACTTTTTTAGTAATTCTTTATCAATTGTTTTGAGTACAGTGTCATCAGTTTTTAAATTAACTTTATTAGGAATAGAAATAATATCATTAGGGTTTCCTTTATTTACTAGTTTATCATGTTTATCATATAACATATTAACAATCATTCCTGTATTACTTTCTTTAAACCTAATTCCATCTTCTTGGTTTAATACTCTACTTAGTTTTATATATATTCTATTTTTAGTAACTTTAACTACTTTACCTAAATTAATTCCCTGATGATTAGGACTTTCAATATTAATAATATTATCATTAAATAAGAATCCTTTAGTAAATTTGCGATTAAACAACACTTTTAAATTATCTATATCTTCCTTAGTTAAAATCATTTCTTTATTATTATAATATTTATCTATTAAAGTTCGATATAATTTAGTTATAAAACCAACATATCCAGGACTTTTCATTCTACCTTCTATTTTTAAACTAGTAATACCTGAATCTAATATTTCTTTTAAGTTATCTAAAGTATTTAATTCTTTTGTACTAAGTAAATATTCCCCTTTAGTATCAATTACTTTATCATTTTCTAAAAGTTTATAAGGAAGACGACAAGATCCTACACATTCACCACGATTACCACTTCTACCACCATTTAAACTACTAAATAAGCAGCATCCAGAATAACTTATACATAACGCTCCATGAATAAATACTTCTTTTTCAATATCAATATTTATATTGTTTATTTCACTTAAAGACATTTCTCTATCAAGAACTACTCTAGTAACTCCTAAATCTTTAAAGCATTTAATTCCATAAGTATTATGATTATGACATTGAGTAGAAGCATGTACTTCTAAATTAGGAAGTACTTTTCTAATTAAACTAATCATTCCAATATCTTGCATAATTACAGCATCAACATTATTCTTATGTAAAAATGTTAAATAATTAACAAATTCTTCTACTTCATCATTATAAATAATAGTATTTGCAGTTACATAAACTTTGACACCATATATATGAGCATAATTAATAGCTTTCACTAATTCTTCATTAGTAAAGTTATTTGCATATTTTCTTGCCCCAAAAGATTTACCTCCTAAATATACAGCATCTGCACCATTATGTACTGCTTGATATAAACTTTCCATATTTCCTACTGGACTTAATAATTCTACTTTCATATTACACCTTCTATAAAAGAAAAGAACTTAGTTATCTAAGTACTATTCTTCAGATTCTTTTTTCTTTAATTTTTCAGGATTCTTTAATTTTTTATTAATCTCTGTTGTATTTCTGCATATAGTTAATAAAACTAATGAAAATTCATATAAGATTCTAGCAACTACATTTCCTACAATAATTGTCATAAGGGCAGATAAAATATTTACTGAAAGAAGTCCTAATCCAACTAATGTTAAATAAATTGCAGTTATTAAATAACATACTTTTAAAATAGTTTCTAATAGCATTTTCTTAAATGATAAGAAATCATAAAGCCATGCAGTAAAACCTGTAAACTTATTTTCATTTTCTTTGTTTAAAAATAAAATATAAATAACGATTGCCCCTGCAATTGCTATTATAATAGAAATAATCATCCATATTCCTAATCCTTCTAATCCTGAAACATTTAAAGAACTGCCATAACCATTGCTATAACCATATCCGTACATACCTTACTCCTCCTTCTAAGTAATATTATATCATATTTTATACTAATATTACAAAACAAATTTTTTCATAAATATATAAGTTAATGAAAATATAACACTAATAAACAAAAAAACTTTCATTGCTATATAAAATATACTTTCCTTCTTTTTCATTTTCTACCTCACTATAAAAATTATATCATAAAGTTAGACTTTTTTTAATATAATATATTGTCAAAACAAATTTTTTTTGATACAATTAATATGTTCCAAGTTATGGGGCTTTAGCCAAGTGGTAAGGCATGGGACTGCAACTCCCTGAGCACCGGTTCAAATCCGGTAGGCCCCTCCAATTGTTTTTTAATACTAATATAATAATTAGTATTTTTTTTATTTTTTAAAATTAAAATAAAGAATCATTAACCGATTCTTTATTTTAATATATATTTATAAAGTTTATTTCTAATCGTTATTTCTAACCAAATACTATCTGCTTCGACAATTTTATTATCTACATTAAAATACATTGTAGTTGTTGAAGAAGAAGGAGTTTTATTATTTAAACTACTAGTATATTCATCTTCTCCTATCTTATATTTAACCTTTATAAAATTATTAGAAAAATCATAATTATTAAATCTATCATTGGTATTTTCTACTGTTAGTTTTAATAATTGGCCATCATAACTACTAATTATTGTATTTTCTAAAACTTCACATTTGTCACCAATACAATATTGATATTCATAAACAAATTTTTTATTTATCTCATAAGATGATATTTTAAAACTTCCATCCAATATTGAATTACTTAAATCTATTGTATCATTAATATTATAAGTACCTTCTAAAGAACTATTATCTATATTTTGTGGAATTATTTTTATTTTTTTAGTATTAGCAATGTATTCCTTATTGACATATTCAAATCCTTCTTCATATCTAATATATTTATTTTCTTTTAAATAATCATTTTCAATATTATAAACAAAAATATAAGTATTGTATTCATCATAACTTAAATTTTGATTTTTATATCCATTACCAATTGCTTTAAATGATTCATAATACTTTAATGTTGGTGTATACGTTTTTCCTGCAACTTCTAGTAAAAATCTATTAGGATCCAATTTATAATTTATTCCATCATTATATAAACATTTTACATCAAATTTAATTATTATATATGATTTATCTTCAATAGATACATTTTCACCAGTATCATTTTTATTAGTAACATAACTATTAGTTATATTCATCGTAAAATATGAGGTATTAAAAAATTCATTTTCTTTATAAATTTTATTAACTACATTTATATTTAATATTAAATAAATTATTATTCCTATACCTAACAAGCCTAAAATAGTAAAGACAAATATTTTATTTTCTAAAACATAATATTTTAATTCTCTAATCTGCCTACGTCCCTTTGTTTTTACTTTATCAAAATTAATTCCAACACTTAACTCAACTTCTTCATTATCAGAAATATCAATATTCATTTCTTCAATATCTGACTTAAAATCAAACTTTTTAATATCAAAGCCTAAAGTTCTAACAATCATAACTATTATAAATATATATTCTGGATATAAAATTAATTTAATAACATCCCTAACTAATCTTATAGTTTTAGGATCTATTATATCTTTTTCCATAGATTGAAAAGTCAACATAACAAAAAATAATGTAATGAATATAATTATATATGTAATTATCGTAAATAAATATAATAATTTAGGTTTCTTTTTATACCGCATTAAAATATATAATATTAACGAAATAATAATTATAAACACAACAGCAAGAAAAAGTATAAAATTTATATAACTAGACGCTATATTGACATTAGCAATATTGTTTATATAATCATATATAAAATTTAAAATACTATTTATTTTATATGCTACATATATCATTAACAAACTTAGTATTAAATGAATTATTTTAAATTTCTTTATTAAAAAAGCATAAGGTTTTCTAAGTATCATTTATATCCCCTCTATTCTTTTTTATTATACAATAAAAAAAAAGAAAAAGAAATATTTTTGTTACTTTTCTTTATATATAATAATTTGATCTGATTGCAAAAAAATATTAGGATTTTCCAATAATAATACATTTATATTTGCTTTTATTCCTTTTACCACTCCCATTAATGTATCACCATCTTTAGTAATATAAACATTTACCCCAGGTTTTGGAACTACTATTACTTGATTTGGATATATGTAATCTGCTTTATTGAGACCGTTTAATTCTGCTAATAAATTTTCGTTTATATTATATATTTTAGCTATTTTATATAAATTATCTCCTTTTTGAACAGTATAATAATTAAAATAAGAATTTTGACTTTTAGGAACTATTATATTAGATCCTGCTCTCAATATGTAATCTGGAGTAAAGCCATTTAATTTATATAAGTTTGATGGGCTAATATTAAATTTATTACTAACAGACTCTATAGTATCACTACTTTTAATTGTATATATATCATACATAAAACCACTCCTAAAATAATTTATGTATAAAAAGAAAAAAAGTGATTAAACACCACTTCTTTGAGCATATCTTCTCTTTTCTTTTATCATATAATCACTTACTTTAGTTTCAATTTCAGGAAGCGCCTTCGGATCTATATTACTAAGTAAAACCTCCTCTTTAATAGTATCAATTTTAATTTTTCCCCATATAATTCCATCTATTACAGTCAAGTCATTAAACATATCTGGTGTTACTGCAATAAAGAAATATCCAAATAATAATCTTTTAGTTGCAATCATTAATCTTTTTGTAGTAAGGACTACTAAATTAGTATTAACAAAATCAAATGAACTTAAATTTTTTTGTCCCATAAATACATACAATACTTCTTCACCAGGATTTAAATGGGTATCAATAACCTTACAATGTTGTTTAATTCTCCACGCAATAGTTAAAGGATATTTTCTTTTAAACTGTTTAGCTAATTCATATGTTTTACTTATTTTTCTCATATTTTCTCCTCATTATTCTACATTATTAGAATTTTCTTCATCCGAAGTTAAAACTATATTTTCTTTAACAAATGATACTAAATTTTCTTTTTCAACATATCCCCCAATTGAATCTATTACTGTTTTTCCTTGCATTAATAAAGTAGTAGGAGTTCCCCATCGTTCTCTCTTCAAATAACTATTAGAATTAGATAAAGAATTGTATTCATCGCTAGTTAAATTAGCTAAGTTTAAACTATAAACTGGAATACTATATTCATTTGCTACTTCAGTCATTACAGGAATAAACATTTCGCAATAAGAACATCCATCATTTACTATCATAACAAGAAAAGTTTCTTCATTATTTATTTTTTCTTCATATTCTGAATAAGTAATTTCATTTATTCCTGGATTTCCCTCTAATTTTACTGGAACTTCTATTTTTTCTGATTTTACATTAAATGCAAGAAAACTTATCAATATAACTAATAAGACTCCACCAATTAAAATAAGATCACTTTTTTTCATTTTCATATTTATACCTCCTGTTTATAATTTTACATTCTTTTATTTTTAAAATCAAGGTATTTAAATAAAATATACTGTTTTTTATAAAATTTTATATAAAGTTCACTCTATATATTTGAATAATATAATTTAGAGATTCATATTTGTATACAAATTAACATAAATTTAACAAAATATTACAAAATCTTTTTTATCTAATAATAAATTAAGTAATTTCATTTGATTTTTTTATGTTTATAAAATTATTTTTAAATTTTCTATATATTTTATAGTTAAATTTTGTTTTTTCTTTAAATTAACTTTCTCTTTTATGTTTAGCAATTCATAAAATGGTGTTAGTATAGATGACACTTCCCTTCATTGATAATTATTGTATTACATTTCTAGCCTTTTTGTGTCTATATATCTATACTAATCTATACTAATCAAATTTATTAACCTACTAAAAATATTTCCTTATTAATTACTCTTATTATTTCATTAAAAAGTATTGTCATTTAATTAATATTGATATATAATAGTAATCACATATAAAGGTTACTTTATGTGCACTAAAATATTAGGGAAGTTTTTATGGAAACAACAAACAAAAATGATTTTATTAATATTTATGTTTTAGAAACATTAAATGAAATTAAAGGCATGGTTAAAAATAATATTAAATTAGAAAAAGAAAAAGAGACAGAAATAGATAAAAAAATGGCTATTGTATTAAACGATTTAATTAATGCTAATTTTAAAAATCTTCAAAAAGACCCAAAAGGAAATCTAATTTATACAATTCTTCCAATTGTTGATGAATATGAAAATAAAAAAATAAGGATATCTTTAGCATTATACTATACTGCTTTATATTATGATAATATAGATTTATTGCGCGATTTAATAAAAGAAGATATTGAGTTTAATAGAAATTATCATATTAATTTTCAATATTTAGATAAATCAATTTCTTCAAGATTTGAAAAGGAAAAATATATTGAAATGATTAAAACTTGTGGATATATTTTTAGAAACTTCGCTAAAAGTATAGAAGGTCTAACTGAAGAAAAAAAAGAACAATATATTCAAAGATTCGTAAAATTAATTAATTTAAAATATGATTTAATTAAAAATATTTCAAATAAAAAAACATGTTATGATGAATTAGAACATTTATTTGAGAAAGCAAATTTAGATACATTTACAGATGAAACTTATATAAAAGCAACTGAAGAACAATTAAGATTAATTAATAATAGTTATAGAGAAAATTTTTCAGAAGAAGTTCGTGATAGATTAAACAATTTAATGAAAACAAAAGGATTTTCCAATCACCTATCTGACCTAAGTTTAATGATGAAAAATATATACAGATGAAGAATTATGTACATTAGATTATTTTATAAGTCGCGCTATAAGTAAATTTTCACATACAGAGGAAAGTTTAAATAAAGTAGTTGATTTTATTAAAAGAAGACCTGATTTAGGTCCTAGCATAATCACTATATCAAAAGAAACATTTATGAATTTTGATAATTTTACTTTAATAGAATTATGTGATAAATATAATCATTTTCATAATAAAGAAAAAGACTTAAGCATGATAGCTAAATTATTACAATTAAAAATAGCATTAAAAAAAGCATTAGGTGCTTATGATCCTAAAAATACTCAAGGGGAAAATAGTAGTTTAACAAAAAAATTAACGCAACATAAAAAATAATATATAACATATTAACTGACATTATAAAAGTAGACCTGTATAAAAGTCTACTTTTTCTATACTAAATCATATATTATTATAGAAAAATATAAATGTAATTCTTCTATTTTTGTATATATTTTTTTAATAAACTTAAAATTTTAGATTTAGGGCTTGATTCAATTTTGAGCATAGATTCAACCATTTGTGAATCACCACTTCCATCTTTATTTAATTCATTTTCTAAAGAATCTAAATAAGAAGATATACTACTAGTTCTTTCCACTAATATTCCTTCCATAAGTTTTTCTAACTTCTCTTTTCGTTGTAAATCTTTTATTCCTTTTCCTGTAAATAAATAATAGCTTATTTCATTAAATATATCTTTATCAATTAAATTTAAATTAAGTCTAGAAATATAATTCATATCATATTCATGATCAACTTCATTAAAACT
Source organism: uncultured Bacilli bacterium (assembly GCA_944368815.1). Taxonomy (GTDB): domain Bacteria; phylum Bacillota_I; class Bacilli_A; order RF39; family UBA660; genus CALVVX01. The sequence goes on along the minus strand of CALVXD010000003.1, from coordinate 14,966 downwards.
ATATTTATCTATTGCTTTTCTTAATAATAGTTTGCGAATATTTTTAGATTCTGTTCGACTTATAATAACAGCATCTTTCTTATGATGATTACTACTTAATGAATTTACATCCGTCAGAAATATATATAAATCCATAAATATTTCTCTATTAGAAATATTTTGTAATAATTCTAAATCAAATTTTTTATATTCACTTTCTATAAAATATGGATTCATTAATAAGGAAACAAAATACATAACATATTTATCATCAAATTCATTTATTTTTGTTAAATATTTTAAATATTCTGGATCTCTATTACCCGAAACACAATTTCTATCTGATATGTGCACATCACTTACATTATAATCACAATCATCTAAATAATCTAAATCAGATAAATATTTCCTATTAGGATTAACTATATAATAATATAATGCCCTAGCAGTCACTTTACTTTTAGCATTTACTAGTGCTTCTACTTCTTTACGATAATTTTTACCTTTTATAAATTTAGAATCAGTCATTATAATGTATAAAAATTCACTAGCAATAGGATTAGTCGCTAATATTTTCATATTTTCTATATGATATTTATCTGATAAAGATACTTTGTCTATTGCTAAATAATTTAAACGACTTTCAGGATATGAACCTTTTGTTTGTAAACATTCACTTCCTACTTTTGCTATTAATTTCATATCTTCCCTATGATATGGACTTTTTATGGAATCACTATTACTAGCAACCATTGCAATAGCATCTGATACTACAAAATCTAAAGGATTATCTTTTTGAGTATCATGTGTTTCAACAAGTAGTTTTAAATCTTCATCATGGTATGGACTATTTATAAAGGCGTCTTCTCCTAATATCGTTAAACCATATCTAGCAGTATCTGCTTTACTTAACATTTCTATATCCTTATAAAATTTTTCACTCTTTAAAAAATTAGGGTTACATAAATAATCAAATAAATGCCAACAACCTTCGCCATTTTTTAAAGTTGCAATTGCAGTTACTTTTTGATTATAATCTGCACATTTTAATAAATCTTCATTAATTAATAAATAATTGATGTTTTCTATTTCTTCATAGTCTATATCCAAACTAAGAAAATTATTTATTTGATTATCGCTTAGACTTGAAATCCGATTTTTAAACTGTTCTATATCTGAGAAAGTCTCAGTTAAATGATATTTCTTAATTTGACTTATAATTTGTTTTAATGTTTCATTTTTCATAACAAAGCCTCCAAACCCAACTACATTGTAACACACATTTTACAAAAAAAGGAATACAATAATAATATTTCTCCAAAAATTTAAACTATCTAATATTGTTAATTCCTTTATTTTAAGATTATTTTTACCAGTTCCTAATTCTATTTCAGATTTTACTGACTTACCATGATAATCACTACCACCACTTATTAGTAAATTATACTTATTTGCTATGCTTAAATAATATTCCATCTCTTCTTTTGTATAACTAGAATGATATACTTCAATACCTTTTAAGCCACTCGTAATCATTTCTCTTAATAATATTAAAAATTCTTTTTTAGACAATTCTAAAGATTTAGGATGTGCAAGTACAGGTATACCACCACTATTTAAAATTAAATCAATACATTCTTGATAAAGAATGCCCTTACCTACTTGTCTAGTCTTATTATAAGCATCAATTAAATATTTATCAAATGCTTCTTGTACTGTTTTAGCATACCCATATTTAATACATAATCTAGCTAAATCAGGTCTTCCTAAATTATGATTAGCATTAACTAAAGATTTTATATCATTATAACTAAATCTTATTCCATAATCTCTCTTTATTTGTTCCATAATTGATAAAACAGAATTAATACTATTATCTTTTAATATACTCATTTTTTCATTTAATTCCTTATTATCTAAATCTATTCCGTATCCTAAAATATGCATTCTACCTTTAGTTACTTTTGCAGATAGTTCAATACCATCTATTACTCTAATACCAGAATTAACTATTAATGGATTACTTCTATCTATTTGTTTAATTCCTTCTAGTGTATCATGATCAGTTATAGCAATAGTTCCTATATTTTTTTCTATTGCCAACTTAATTAATTCCATTGGAGATAGTTCTCCATCAGAATAATTAGTGTGAGTGTGTAAATCAATTATTTTTTCTTTACCATTTATATCACTTTCTTCTTTATTTAAGAAATTATATATACTATTTAAAATATCTATTAACTCTTCTTTAAAACTTAAAAATCTTGGATTATTAGAATTATAATTCAAAAGATAATTTTTTATATTAGTTAAATTAATATCTATAATTTCAAATTTATTATTCATTTCTGATTTAGTAAGTACTCTTTTGCTTAAATTACTTTTTTTATTAATCTTCACAATATAATATTTAGTTTTATTTAATTTATTTATAATATTACCATCTCTAGTAGGATAATCTTTTAGATAATTATAATATTCTATAAACGGGATAATATCATTACTACTTAAATCAATACCTAACTCTTCTCTTATTTCTCTTATTAAAGCTTGTTCATCGTTTTCTCCATTATCTACTTTACCACCGGGAAACATAATATTATTAGCATAATTTACAATTATTGTATTAAGTTTATCATCAATTAATACAACTCTTACTTTATTAGTAATCTTATCTAAATTATTATCTTTTAAACCATATTTATTATTTACTATTTTTTCCATCTTATCTTTTTAACCTTAGTACCTTTCCTTCAACTGCAGATTCCACATTATCAAAATACTCTTTTGCTTCATCTACATAATTTTGCTTATCTATTTCTGGCCAAAAGTGTGTTAATAACAGTCTTTCTGCATTAGCGTTTTTAGCAATAAATCCTGCTTCATATGCAAATAAATGACTATCTTCACTTTTTATTTGCCCTCTTAAAAAAGTTGATTCACATATTAATAAATTAGCATCTTTAGCAAACTCTTCTAAAGAGTTACCACAATAACCTGTATCACTAGAATATACTAATTTTAATCCTTCGGTTTCCAATTTAGTACTATAAGTAATTATTTGATGAGGATTTTTCGAAAAACTTAACTCCATATTATCAAAACTTAATTTAGACTTATCATCATAAGGTATTATTTCTAAGTATCCTACTTTACTTAAATCCATTATATAATCAAAGTCTAATAGATTCTTTTTAACCGTTCTAGACGCACCCCAACCATCACTATCTTTGTAATCTTCTTCAACCTTAATTTTATCACCTTTAGGAATATATACCTTAATTTTTTCTTGAAGGTATCCTAGTCTTTTTAAAACATAAGAACTTTGAGCAATACTAAGTAAGTCTCCATAATGATCTTTATGTAAATGACTTATTATAATTGTTAAATTATTTAAATCTTTTACTAAATCTAAATATCTAGTTATTCCATTGCCACAGTCAAGTAATATTTTTTCTTGATTAGTTTCTACTAAAAATCCTGGACAATTCATATTACCTTTACAGTAAGGTGAAACAGTCCCAAGTGGTGTTATTTTTATTTCATCCATATTATATACCTCTTTTCTTAATTAACATTTTCTCTTTTACAAGTGGATCTACATATTTAGATATATCTTTATCTAAATTAAATACTTCTTTAACCACACTTGAAGATATAAACTGATAATCTTTATCTGCAAATAAACATATTGTATTTACTTCTCCATTAGAAATATCTTTATTTATATAGTTTAAACTAACTTCATAATCATAGTCTGATAATCCCCTGAGACCTCTTACTATAGCTCTACATTTATATAACATAGCAATGTCTACTGCAGCACCACTTCCTGATACTGCCTTTATATTATTTACTTCTTTATATAGTTCCTTTATGATTTCTAATCTCTCTTCTATTGTAAATAGTCCTGTTTTTTTACTAGAATTTTGAAGAACTGCCACAATAACTTCATCAAATAAATCGCTTGCTTGTTTAATGACATTCATATGTCCTTTTGTTATTGGATCAAAACTTCCCGGATATAATACTCTTGTCATATTCTTTTCACCAACCTTTTAATATTTTCTTCATTAGTATTATCAAATATATAATCAAAGTCTTTATGATTATATATAATACTTGCACTATCTCTTAATTGAAAATTAAATTCTGTTATATTATCTCTATTTATTACTCTTTCTTTTCTTATTTCATAAGAAATATCTAAAAGAACTTTTATATTACACATACTAAAATATTTAGTTTTAGGAAGTAGTATCCAATCTAATATAACAATATTATCTTTATTTTCTTTTAAAAAATTATCAATATATATTTCCATATATTTCCAAGTAATATTCTCTAATATATTCATTTTATCTTTTGACTCAAAAACTATACTACTTAGTTTTTTTCTATTCACTGTATCATCATTAACAATGGAACTACCAAAATTATTTATTAACTCTTGTTGTACTTCTTTAACAGTTAAAACATTATGTCCAACTTTATCAATATCTAAGTGAACTACTTTATGCTTACATTGTTTAATAAGTTCTTGTGCTAAAGTTGTTTTACCACTTCCTGATTTTCCACATAATCCTATAATCATTTTTCTCACTTCCTAATTGTATTATATAATCTTTTTTGTTATAATTAAAATACATATTTATTATGTCTATTATAACAGGAGGTTATTATGAATATTGATTTTGAATTATATAGAATTTTTTATACTGTTGCTAATAACGGTAATATTACTGCTGCTGCCAAAGAATTAAACATATCACAACCGGCGATTAGTAAATCAATAAAAAATCTTGAAGAACAACTAGGGGGCACCCTATTTATTAGAACTAAACGAGGAGTTATTTTAACAAGTGAAGGGAAAGAATTTTATAACTACATAAAAAAAGCAATTGAATATATAACAAGTGCTGAAAATAAATTTACTGATTTAATTAATTTAGAAACAGGTTGTATTAGAATAGGAATAAGTACTACTTTAACAAAAGAATTCTTACTTCCATATTTAGAAAAATTTCATAAGTTATATCCCAATATCGATATTATGATTAATACTAATATATCTAGTGAACTTTTAACTAAACTTAGAAATGGACTTATTGATATTGTAATATTAAATTTAAATAATAAAAAATATGATGATGATATTGAAATTATAAAGTGTAAAGAAATTAATGATTGTTTTGTAATTAATAAAGATTATTTAAACTTAAATAATTTAAATTTATCTATTAAAGACTTAAATAATTATCCTTTAATATTACAAACAAAAGAATCTAATACTAGAGATTTTATAGACAATTTTGCTAAAGAACATAATGTTATATTAAACCCTAATATGGAACTAGCAAGTTATACTTTAGTAGTAACACTAGCTAAAATTGGTTTTGGTATTGGATATGCTACAAAAGAATACATCAAAAATGAATTAGAAAACGAAGAACTATTTGAACTTAAAATAAAAGAAATTATTCCCCCTAGATATATTGGAATAGCCTTATGTAAAAATAATTTACCTAACTTTAGCACTAAAAAATTAATTGAAATAATAAAAAACAAGAAATAGAACTATAACTTATCTATTTCTTTTATAATATTATCACTTAAATTCTTTATATCATTACTATCAAATGGATTATTAAGCCTATATTTCTTTATTATTCGTTTCAAAGATAAAGTATTACCTTTACTACATAAATCAAAATAATCTGAAAAAGCATCTTCAATATTATTATTTACTCTATCATAAAATGATAACGCACAAATATTACTAATAGCATAATCAATACCATAAAATGGATCATCTATTCTATTAATATCGGCTTGCCATTCTATTCCTTTATCAAAATAAGAATGAGTATTATCTTTAATCCCATACTTATTAATTAAATACAACCAATATTCTTTTCTATCATCACTACTTATATTAGGATTATCATATATATATTTTTGAAAATCATCAGATATACACATAGATACTATTAAAGATACTACTGATGTTAAATGCCTAATCTTATACTTATTTTCATCTTCTTTAAAAAACATATTTAAAAATGGATACATTAAAAATTCTAAACTTGTAGAATATATTTCACATATATCAAATGTAGGCCATCTATTTTCATGAAACAATAAATTTCTACTTAAATATAATTGAATAGAATGGCCAAGTTCATGAAATATACTAGTTACATTAACTTCTAAATTCATATATTTTTTTATAAATATAGGCATTCTATAATCAGGTAAATATGTTGTAACTCCACCACTACTTTTATCTTCTCTATCTTCTAAATCAATTAATCCTTCTTCTAACATTGTATCAAACATTATACCAACTTTATTATTATACTTATGTAATATTTTACTAATATTAGAAATTAGTTCTTCTAAAGATACCTTTACTACAGCATTCCCATCATTAAACAAATAATTTTTATTATAGTAACTAATATTAGATACATTTAATCTTTCTTTTTGATGTTCTTTTAAAACATTTAGAATCGGTACAATATACTTTCTTACATTTTCTTTTAATAAATCTAAATCAGCATATGTATAACCTATTCTATTCATTTTAACAAAACATAAATCAGCATAAGAATTAAACTTTAGTTTATTTGAAATTTCTGTTCTTACTTTTACAAGAGTATCAAATATGATATCTAAATTTTCTTCTAAACTTTCTAATATTTCGTATCTTTTATCATATGATTCTTGTCTTAATTTTTTATCACTTACATTATAATAAGAAGATAATCCTGATAAATTCATTTCCTTATTATCAAAAATAAATTTTAAAGACATTAAAGTTTTTCTATATTGCATACATAATTCTTTTTCTCTAATTCTTAAATTACTTATATCATTACTTACTATAATACTTTGATTACCCGCAATTTCATAATTTCTTTTACCTATACAATCAATTAATTCTTCTTTACGTTTATAATTAATCAAACATTTAAAATATTTATTTACTAAATTATCAATAATTGATTCATATCTAGATATTACTTTCTCTGTATTTAAATATTTAGGATTCTTTATATCTTTTAAATATCCAATATAACTAATCCAATATAAAGTAAGATAATGATCTCTAATTTCATTAAATTTATCTATTAATTCTTTATACTTAGGAAATGGAATATCATCTGATATTTTTAATTTATTAACAATATCATTTAAACTATTTACTATATTAGATAATACGTCTTCTGTTATTTCTTCCTTATTTATTTTTTCTATTATCATTTCAACTTCTCCTTTTATTAATTATAACACAACACAAATTTATATTCTACAACATAAAAATGACAACTTATATTTCATTTATTATTATTTATTGACATTTATATCTTATAATTTTATAATTGAATAGACGAGAATAAAAGGAGAGAAAAATGAAACACATAAAATATTTACTAATACTATTTATTATTTTAATACCTATTAAGGTAAATGCTTTAGAAATTAATTCTAAGAATGCTATTTTATATAATATGAATGATGATGAAATACTTTTTGAAAAAGATTCAGAAAAAGAAGTACCAATAGCAAGTCTTACGAAGATAATGACTTCTATTGTTGCTATTGAAAACATTGATGATATAAATAAAACTGTAACTATTCCAAAAGAAGGATTAGAAGGATTAGTGGAAGCAAATGCATCAGTCGCAGGTTTTAAACTTAATGAAAAAGTTACATATAAAGATTTACTATATGGTTCCCTACTTCCTTCCGGAGCAGATGCTACACAAACTCTTGCCTATTATATTGCTGGAGGAGTAGATGAATATGTTAAATTAATGAATAAAAAAGCAAGTGAATTAAATCTTAAACATACACATTTCTCTGATGTAACAGGACTTGATGATATAAACAATTATTCATCTGTTAAAGATATTGCTACTTTACTTAAATATGCTTTAAAAAATGAAACATTTAAAGAAATATTTACCACTACTACTTATACTACTAGTAATGGTAGGTTAAAATTAGAAAGTACTTTATTATATTATACTAATACTTATAAATTAGATAATAAATATATATATGGAAGTAAAACAGGATTTACTGATATTGCAGGTTTATGTCTTGCTAGTATTGCTAAATATGATGGTATGGAATATTTATTGGTAACTACTGGTGCTCCATCAGAAACAAGATATCCTTATCACTTTATTGATGCTTTTAATATTTATGAATATTATATAAATAATTATTATAATCTTGATATTTATAATAAAGAAGAACCACTAATATCTATAAATACTAATTATAGTAAAGAAGATAAATATAATGTATTTCTTGATGAAAATATATCTAAATTTGTAAATAAAGATATAACAAAAGAAAACTTTACATTTGATTATCAAGGGAATAATATTGTCACTCCTTTTACTAAAAAAGGTCAAATAGGAACAATGACAATAAAACTTAACGAAGAAATAATAAGAACAATTCCTATTATGTATGATGGAAGTTTAACTTTATCAATATCAGATTTATTAATTGATAATATTATATTTATTGTATTATTCATTGTAATTATTAATGTTATTATAATTTTAATAACTAAAAATAAAAGGAAAAAGGAACACAGAAAATAATGATTCTGTGTTTTTTAATCGTTAAATAATATTTTTTCACTTTTATAAGATTTAACTATAAACCATATTACTATAACTATATAAATAATTGTAGATATAAACATAAGAAATATTTCTAAATAATTTATTATTCCTACACTTATGTCATTAAATACTAATGAAAAGTTTAAAAATGGAATAATTGATAATAAAGTACTAGATTTAACTCCTACCATAAATGCAATCATTCCTGGAAATAATGCAATAAATGTAAGAGGAGTTAATGCACTTTGAGCTTCTTTAAAACTTTTACACATACTAGCTATTGCTATACATAAACCACTTATAAATAATGAAAATACTATTATTACAAAGATACTCATAATAATACTTGGTGCACTTAATGTTATTTTAGAACTTTCATATATTGTAAAAGTATCATTTGCAATATTAAAGGCAATTAATGCAAGTATTAAACTAAGAACTCCTGTTATAATTGATGATAATGTAACTGATAAAAGCTTACCTACTATTATATCTCTACTTTTAATTGGGAACGTAAGTAAAGTTTCTAGTGTTCCTCTTTCCTTTTCACCCGCAGTTGTATCTGTTGCTGGATAAGTTGCTGATACAGTAATTGCCATTATTATAAATAAGAAAGCATAACTTACTATATAAGATGAATAAAAGTTAGTAGTACCAATATTATTAGAATCTACTGTTATTACATTTAATATATTTTCAGGATTTATTCCACTATTTAATAATAAATCTTGTTGTAATATATTCTTATAATTATTAAAATAACTGTCCATAAGTATTGAAGCATAACTTCCACTTTCTGTATTTGAATTATAATTTAATGTATATTTATTATCCGTTTTAGTTACATATAAGTATATTTCATCATTATTAAATAATTTTTTTAAATTATCTTCTGTATCTATAACATAATCAATATTCATACTTTTAGTTAATTCTAATTCAGAATTAGATAACTCATAAGCAAATCCTATTTTATTATAAGAACTTGTATCTTTAGATAACTGTCCTTCAAATACTGCTGACATTCCTAGTATAATTAAAGGTATCATAATTGGAATTATTAACATCATAGATAAAGATTTCTTATCTCTAAATACTTCTCTTAATTCTTTTTTTAATACTTCAAATATTTTATTTTTCATAATTACCCCCTATTAGTTTAAAGAAAGCATCCCTTAAATTACTTGTATTTGTTTTCTTTTTAATTTCATTAGGAGTCCCTTCAATTATAACTTTACCTTTATTTACCATAATTACTCTATCACATACATTTTCGGCTTCTTCCATATAATGCGTTGAATATAAGATACTCTTTCCTTTCTTTTTTTCTTCTTTTATAAAATCCAATATTATTTGACTAGATATAATATCAAGTCCACTAGTAGCTTCATCTAATATATAATATTTAGGATTATGAACTAAGCATCTAGCAATATTTACTCTTTGAGTTTGTCCTGTAGATAGATTTTCAATACGGTTATATAAGAAACTATCCATATTAAGTACAGAAGATACCTCTTTTATTCTACTTTCTAACTCTTCTTTATTTACTTCATAATATTCTCCACACATTTTTAATAGTTCATAAGCAGATATACTATTATATATTTTAGTATTACCAGATAAATAAGCAATACTTTTCTTTATCTCTATTTCATTCTTTTTATAATTTAATTTATCAAATAATACTTCTCCATCACTCGGAGTCATAATACCTGCAATCATTCTTAAAAGAGTTGTTTTTCCTGCTCCATTAGGACCTAATATTCCTACTATTTCTCCTTTATCTATACTAAACGAAATATCATTTACAGCATAAAACTCTTCTTTTTCTTTTTTAGATTTTTGTTTTATAAATTTTTTCTTTATATTTTTAACTATTATCATAAATATTCTCCTTACATATTATTATACAATTGTATATATAAATTAGCAATATTTATTAGTTAAAAAGTTCATAACTAAATCTATTAATACATTTTTTTCTTTAGGATTAGACTGTGCAATTAATAAAGTAATTGCTACTAAAGTATTATTATCTATAATCTGTTTTCCATCTTTATATAATAAATTATAATACCATAAAAAGTATATAAATAAAGTTGCTCCAATTCTTTTATTACCATCAATAAATACGTGATTCTTAACAATTAAATATAAGAAATTAGCAGCTTTTTCCTCTATAGATATATATAAATCTTTATCATCAAAAGATTGATATACTGCATTTATAATTGAATCTAATCCTTTATTTCTCTCTAAAGCAAATAAATTACTACCATTATTAAATTTTAATGTATTAATAATATTTATACAGTCTTCATAAGTAATTTTATCATTATTAATAGTACCTTTAGGCTTAATTATTCTTTTATGGTCATAATCATCAAGTAAATTTAAAGCATTTGAATAATCATTTATAACTTTAATTATTTCTTTAACTTCATCACCACTTATTTTAGTATCTATTCTACTAGCTATATCAATTAATTTAATTGTTTTTTCCAAATACTCTAATCTTTTATTATTTACAGCATAACCTTTAATTAAATAGTCTTTTAATACTTTATTTGCCCATTTTCTAAATATTATACCATTTTTAGATTTTACACGATAACCAACACTTATAACTACATCAAGATTATAATAATTAGTAGGTTTATCAGAAAATTCGGAATTTCCGAATTTAGTCATAGTTTCAACTTCTTCAAGTTCTCCTTCTTTATAAATATTTTTAATATGCTCATTTATTGTAGATTTTGCTTTGCCAAATAAATTAGACATTTGATCTTGGGTAAGCCAAACTGTCTCATCTTTCATATTTACTTCAAGTTTTACATCTTGATTTTCAAATAATATAATTTCATTTTTCATATTTTTTAACTCCCTTCTTTCATCATTTAAAATATAACATAAATATTAATAATTACAATAAAAACATGTCACTATATTTAAAAAAATAAAAGAAATTTGATTATATTTGTATCAAAAAAAAACTTTACCAATAAGATAAAGTTTAAAATCAATTTACTAAAAATTCACAGGGTCCTGTAACAGTTATAGAAAAATTAATTGAACTTGATGAGTCATACATTACTAAAAATTCACAGGGTCCTGTAACCTCAAATAAATTATATCATATTTTTTACTTTACATATAGTAAACATTCAGAATTAAAAAAGAGAATTAAAAAAATTCTCATAATACCAACATATAATTTACTTTAATTCCAATAAAATTTCCCATTCCCCATTTCTTTTTCCATTTTTTCTAGTTATTAGTCCTTTTCCTTGCATTTCATTCATTCTGGTCTTTATAGTCCTTAATGATTTACCAAGAATTATAGCAATTTCATCTTGTTTAATAGTAGAATTTTCTTTGATCAAATTTAATATAACTTGTTCTTCTAAAGTACAATTTTTACACTTTAATTTTTCACATATTTTGTCTTCAGTATAATCAATATGAGTATATCTATTTTTTAATTCATATTTAGTATCTGATAAAAGATTGTAAAAGAACTTTTCTAAATAACTTATATCTTCAAAAATATTTTTTTCAAAATTTTTATAATTAGCTCTAACTAATGAATTTCTAAAATACCAAGAACTATTTGCAAATACATCATCATTAATATTAAATCCAAATGTTCTTAAGTATTTAATAATAAAAACCGCTGTTGTTCTAGTGTTACCTTCACAAAAAGGATGAACTTGCCATATATTTGAAGTAAATCGGCACAAATGTTTAATAGACTCATCAAGTGATAAATTTTTATATGAAAAATTTCTTTCTTGTTCAAAATCATATTCTAAAGCTGCCATAACATTTTCGTAAGAAGCATATGTAACAGTATCTCCATTTAATATCCACTCATCTTTTGTAAAATTATAATTCCTTATAACACCTGCAAGTTTATATATACCAGTAAATAATTTTTTATGAATATTTATTAATTCGGTAGGACTAAAATTAAATGACTTATCACTTAATATTTCGGCAATTCTTACTGATACTTTATCTGCTTCTTCAATATTTTCTTTTTCTTCAAGTTTTCTACTATCTAAAACTTTATAATAATTATCAATTCTTTTCTTAACTTCTTCTAAATTAATATTTCCTTCAATATGTTCCTTTGCTGTTTCAACCAAATATTTTGAAGGTTTTAATCCATCTACTTCTTGAAGACCTATAGCTGTCTCCCAAACTTTTGTTTTTTCTACTTGACTCGGTTCACCTTGTTTTATATATTGAGATAATTCTAAATTCCAGTTTTCTTTTTTGTCCATAAAAATAATCCTCCCAACTATAGATATTATACTACATTTCTTCTATTTTATCAATTCCAAAGTGCAATTTTTGCACTTTAGAAAACCGTATTTGCACTTTGAAACAGTATATTTTCTATTCAAATAGAAAAAAATTTTATGATTAAACATAAAACTTTTTATTCATCTCCTAATTTATATGCAATTAATAATCCTGCTACAAATAAGATAACTCCTAAAATAAATGGTACTATACTAAAAGTTAATCCTTCGGCACTTGTAAATATTCCAATAATAGATGCAAGTACAAATCCTATTATACCAAAATAAGTTGGCACTTCAAATTTCTTAAATAAGAATTCTATTATTTTAGCAATAATTATTATTCCTACTAATACACCTATTCCAAAAGGAACTAATATAGACATATCTTTAACTATATTATTAAATGATGTTAAACTATTAATCGTATTTATTATTGGTTCATAATATCCCATTACCATTAACATAAATGATCCTGATATTCCTGGTATTATCATAGTAGCTGATGCTACCATTCCTACTAAAAATAATTTTATATAATCAATTACATTCATTGAAGCAAAAGATACTTCTCCTCCTGTTTTTAAGAAAGCTATTCCTATTACAAACATAAATGTTAATGCAAATATTATTAAATTAGATACTTTAATATCATTCTTTACTTTTTTATATAACATAGGCATACCACCTAATATTAATCCTGTAAAAAACATAATTGTTGGAAGTGGGAAATTTTCAAGTGAATATCCAATTACTTTACTTCCTATTACTATTGCTACTGCTGCTCCAATTAATATTGGAAGTAAAAACTTTATATTATCTTTTATTTTACTTACAAAATGACTAATTGCATTAATTAAGTCTTCATATATTCCCATAGTAATAGCAAGAGTACCACCACTAACTCCAGGAATAATATTTGCTATTCCCATAAAAAATCCTTTTATTCCTAATATTACTTTATCTTTCATAATTACTCCTCCTCTATATTTATTAGTTCATATTCATCAGTACCAAGACCTAACTCTTTACCATACTCTATAATATGAGCTCCGTTTCTTGATTCAATTCTTTCAATTAAATCTTTTTTACCTTCATCTTCACTATTATATACTAAATCTAAACATGCTTTATCTATAGCAATTGGATCTAACGAAGATACTATACCAATATCTTTCATACATACTTTTTCTGGATTAGCAACACAATCACAATCTACTGATAAATTATTAATTACATTTATATATACAATATTATCTTTATATTTGTCCATTACTGCTTTATCGGCTTCTGCCATTGATTCAATAAAATCGTCTTGTGAAGGCAAATTTTCCCATAATATATTAGCATCTTCTACCTTACCTGCACTATGAATCCATGCTTTACCTCTTCTTGAAGCAATACCAATAGACATATTCTTTAAAGCTCCTCCAAATCCTCCCATTGGATGTCCTTTAAAATGTGATAACATAAGAATTGAATCATAATTTAATAAATTCTTTCCTACATAATTTACTTTTAAATGTTTACCACCATCTACAGGAAGTTCAATATCTCCTTCCTTGTCCATTATATCTACATCAGTTACAGTTAAAAATCCATGTTCTTTAGCTACTTCTAAATGATCTTCATAACTATTTCTTTTACCAGAATATGCTGTATTACATTCAATAATAGTACCATTTACTTTATGTACTAAATCTTTAATTAATTCTGGGTGTAAATAATTATTATTACCGGCTTCCCCTGTTGACAATTTAACAGCAACTTTTCCATTTAATTCTTTATTTAAAACTTCATACATTTTAACTAAACTTTCACTGTCTATATTCTTTGTAAAATATACTTTTGCTTTTTCCACTATATCACCTTTCCTATTTCTATATAATTATACACTAAATAAACAAGTATGTAAAATAAAAAAATAGTTTAATGACTATTTTCTCTTAATCGTGAAATGAAAAAGTAAATTCCAGTTTCAATATCAAAAAACTGAATTTAGTCTTACACCAAATTCCAGTTATAAATT
>CALVXD010000002.1 GCA_944368815.1 uncultured Bacilli bacterium | reverse complement strand
ACTCACTTCGTTCGCCCTTGATTTTTTATTAAAAGAATAGTCCTTTTTATGATGTCTCCTAGATGGGGTTCACATCACATTTTTTTAACATAGTCCTTTAATCTATATTACTAATTTCGTATTTTATAATATTACCTGAAATAGCATTTACTTCATATTCATACTTTTTATTATTATCATAAAATTCTAATTCGTATATTGGTGTTTTATTATCAAAATCAAATTCTGCTTTTATAAAAAATATATTATCTTTCTTATAATGATTTTCTACTAATTCTTTTGCTTTTTCTAGTCCAATATAATTACTACTATTATTAGTGTCATAATCATTACTATCAATAGATATATTAATTATTTCTTTAGTATAAGCATTTATATCAATTTCATATTCATTATTATTATAATAAAATTCTAATTCATAAATAAGTATTCCATCATCATAATCTAATTTATTTTTAGTAAAAGAAACATCTTTAACATTAATATTTAAATAGTCAGTTGCTATTTTTTTAGCTTCTTCCTCGCTTATTGCAGTATTGTTATTTGAAATAGGGGATTTACTAATAATATCTTTTTCAAATTTTATTACATTTCCTGTTTTTGAATGAATTTCCATTTCATATTTATAATTTTTGTCATTAAATTCTATTTCATAGATACTATCATCTCTTTCAAATTTTATGTTAGAAGCATCATTTTTATTTATATTAGCATAATTAAGGGCTATATCAATAGCAACATCTTTATTTATTTTATTATCCTTTGTAAATAAAAATACTGTAATAATAACAAGAAGTAGGGCAGTAATAATAGTAATAATAATTATATAAATTTTTTTCCTTTTCATAACATCAGTCTCCTTTTTAATAGTATAATATTATTTTTATAATATAGCAATAAAAAAAATCAACATAAAGTTGATTTAAAAATCTTTTACTGGTGGCTCCAGCGGGAATTATTTTGTAAAATTGTAAAATTACATAAAACCTTTAAAAATAAGGGTTTATATAATATAAATATTATATAAAAACTATGATTTTATATGCTTTTTTAAAAAATATGTACCTAAAATGTACCTAAAATTTTAATTTTCTATTAATTTTATTAATTCATCTAGTTTTGATTTATACATATGCGAATATCTATTTAAAGTCATACTAACATCAGCATGTCCTAAATATTTTGCCACTAATACTGGATCGGCATTTTTAGATATTAATAAACTTGCACAACTATGTCTAAAATCATGTATTCTTATTTGTTTAAGTTCTGCTAGTTTACAATAATTATTTTTATGATTTTGTATTGTACTTTCTGGTATTGGTCTAATTCCTCCAAATACAAACCAATTTTTATTAAATCCATCTAATTGGGAATATTCATTATAAAGCATTTTTAAGTCATTATACAATTTGTTTATCATAGGAATAGTTCTATAACTAGATTTAGTTTTTGGTGGGAAAATAGAGTATTTTTGCCCCTTTAATTTAGTGGTTAGTGTTTTATTTATATTTATAGTTTTTTTATCAAAATCAATATCTTCCCATGTTAGTGCTTGTAATTCTCCTTGTCGTAATCCACAGTAAAATAATGTTTCAAAAACAGTTTTCCAAACTAAATCGTTAATAACGGAGATATATTTATAAAATTCTTCTTCTGTAAAGAAAAGCATTTCTTCTTTTTTTTCATTAACATCCTTAAAAGGTCCTAATAATTCTAGAGCATTTGTATTAACACCATAGTACATATTACTATATTTAATTAATGTTTTTATAAATGTATATATTTTGTTTTTATAAGAGCATTTTAATTGTTTCTGGTTCATTTCATATTGCCATTTTTTCAATTTATCTAAAGTCAATTTTTCTATAGCTATATTACCTAAAAAAGGTTCTATATGCTTATAATAATTTATATTTTTTTTCAATGTTTGTGGTCTAACTTCTTTTTCAAGTTTATTTATATATTCTTTGTAAAGATCATTTAATGTTATTTTATTTGTAATTTTATTTTCACCAATATTCAATAAAAATTTTGCTTCCTCCTTAGTTGCTTCTTCCTTAGTTGAAAATTTTTTGCTTTTCTTTTGTTTTATATTACCATTAGTGTCTCGATAATTACATTTAAAATACCAAATTTTATTATCTTTAGTTTTTTCATTTTTTGTTTTATAAACTGGCATAATTATCACACTCCTTATTGATTTTTTATTATTATTTTAGTATAATTAGAGTACATAAAAACCAAACTCATGCTAGAGAGTATTTTTATGTATTTTACTGTTTCTATTGCCGTAGAAACAGTTTTTTTATAAATAAAATAAAAAGTCTAGTACTTGACTAGACTTTAGTAGAATGTCCGAAGACACTTGTCATGGTATCTTTTGTGATTACATACCGTTAAAAGCATTTCTGCTCTTGTAACTATATTCTACAATATTATTTTATTCTAGTCAAGCATTTTTATTACTTTATATAATTATTTAATTATATAATTATATAATTTATTTTTTATAGTTAAAATTGGTATATTCTTTAATGATCTCTAAATCTATTTTATCTAATATTTTATTAGACAATTTTAGTTTAGGTAGGTAGTCATATTTATTTAGTGGCTTTAAAATTGATAATTTACTAATAGTTTTAATGTGTTTAGTACAAGCAAATGATTTTCTATTTTTATTTTTAGAATAATAATTGATGCATTTTTTTATTTCTTTCTTTTCATTGTTATTTGTTTTCTTATCGTATAATTCTTGTAAATTTTTAATTTGTTTTTCATCATAAATTATTTCTCCTAAATTTATATTATATTTACTATCATCAGATGTAATTGGAATAACATGCAATATTGGATTATACATCGTATCTCTTTTAGAAATAATAATAGCATAATGATCACCAGAAAATTCACTTCCAATATTTACTCCAAACTTAACCTTTACTATATTTCCACGAGAGTATCTTTTAAAAGTTAGTGGTTTTTCCTTTATTTCATATAATAAAGTTCTACTTTCATTTAATTTTGAATTTTCAAAATCTGTAAATTTATCTTTTAAATTATAATTTGAAATCAAAATATTATTACTATGAGCTTCTAAAAGTTTTTTGTATTTTGTTTTATCCTTCATCCTTTTTGCTTCTTTAACGATTGTACTCATAATTCACTTCCTTATTTTCTAAATTTAAATTTTTGCAATATTGATAAATATAATTGGTAACATGACAATCAGATATTGCTCTATGAGAGTCATATTTAAGGTTAAAATGTTTTTTTAAAACTTCTAATTTATGACTATCTGTGTCATGTATATTTTTTCTTGCTATATATAAAGTATCAATATTCTTATTTTTAATCATATCCATATTAAGCCTTTTTATGTTTTCTTCTATAAATCCTAAATCAAAAGAACTATTATGTGCTATTAAAGGATAATCCCCTATAAAATTAATAAATTTAGGCAATATCTTATCAATAGTTTCACAATCTTTTAACATGTCATCTGTAATTCCCGTAATATCTATTATTTTTTTGGGTAATGGCATTTTTGGATTAATTAAATAATTAAATTCTTCAACCAATTCATTATTTTTATATTTTAATGCACCAATTTCTATAATTTCACTATCGGTAGGTGATAATCCTGTGGTTTCTAAATCAAATACAATATAATCATCAACATACTTATTTGTTTTAGTCCGTTTGTATAAAGTTGGTTCATCGTTGTATTTATTAAATGAAATCTTGTATTGTATTAGATTACTATTTTCTTTAATATTATTTTTTAAATCAAAACCACAATTAGGACAATATTTATATTCTTTTATAATTTTATTAGAACATTTTTCGCATATTAAATTGTTTGAATCTTCTTTATTCGCATCTTTTAAGTATAAAACTATTAAAGTAATCATGTCAATCAACCAACCAATACCAAAAATCCCTAATGAAAATATATATAACAATCCTTTTCCTATCTTTTGATTATAAAAATGGTGTATTCCTAGCCAACCGAAAAAGATGCACAGAAATGTGGAATTACGCTTATTTTTTACTTCATATGTTATCATTTAAATCAAAACCTCCATTTTTTTATTTAGATGTTTATTCATATGTATATTATTTAATATAAATTCTATATATTTGTCAGCTTCATCTTCATATTTTTCAATCTTTAAAGATATCATATCTTTATCATATTGACTTAGTTGATTCAATTCAATATGTGCAAGTTCATGTAAAATTGTTTTTATTTTTTTGTAGTAGGGTATAAATTTACTAATTATAATAAAATTGATACCATCGTAGTTAAATACAAATCCGTTAATTTTTTTAGGTAATTTTTCGTAAATAATAGTAGCATTATAATAGTTAAGCAACTCTTTTTGGGTAATTTCTCCGGCTAACAAATTATAAATGTTCATATTGCCACCCCTTATTCATTTTTTTTATTTTTCTCATAATTATCTATAGTTTTTCTCATAATAAATTCTATTGTTGCTCTATCATCATCCGATAGTATGTCTTTAGTTTTATCAAAAAGAACTTGAGTCTTATCATAATTGGTAATATTTTCTTTGGTTAAGTCTTTGGTAATAAAATCATCATATATTTTTAAATAGTTTGAAATATTAGCTATCATATCTAAATCAGGAGTTCTTATTCCACTTTCCCAACAACTTAAAGTAGATTGTGCTACTCCTAAATCTTCTGCCATTTTTTGTTGTTCAATTTTTTTTTGTGTTCTTAAATACTTTAAATTTTTTGCAAAATAATTAGTCATAATCTGCTCCTTTCTAATTTAATATTATCACTTTTTTTAATGTTATGCAATAAAACTTTTGCAAAATGCAAAAAAAGTATTGACATATTGCATAATGCAATATATAATTGAATAAAGATTGGAGGTGCTAAAAAATGACAGATAATCAAATAAAAAAATTGAGCGAAGAAATTAAACTACAAAGATTTTTAAAGAAAAAAACACAAGAAGAATGTTCGGTTGCATTGGGAATTTCTATACCTACATACAAAAACTATGAAGACAATCCAAATAAATTAAATGTAGAGCAAGCTTTTATACTATCAAGTTTTTTGGAATGGAATATGTTTGACTTTTTTTTAAAATCAATATTGCAAAATGCAATAAAAGATAAGATTGTTTTAAAACAAGAAAAAGATGAAGAGGTGTAGAAATGATAATAATATTTATCTTAGCTGTAATTATTTATTTAAAAATAGTTTATTCAGAATTAAAGAGATGTTTATTTTTTATTAGACTTTATAAGAGAATTACTAAGTAAATGAAATATGAAAGAAAAATAGAAGAATATTATGTAAAAAAATAATATGGCAAACTAAAAAAACAAGGGAGAATAGATAATGCTTAATTTTTTTGGATTTGAAATCAGTATAAGTGCTTTTATATTTGGGACTATAACAGCACCACTAACATATTTATTTTTAAAAAAATTATTTCATAAATTTATTATGTTCATCAACAACAGAAAAGTATAAATATACAAAGCAAATTATTACAGTGATAGAATATCCAAAACCGTATTCAAAAAATAAATGAAAATTTAAAAATGTATTAGCAGTATACAAAATTAAAATTATTAAGAATAAATGAAATTTTAGTTTATAACTGTTTGGTTGTGGTTTATGTTTGAATTTTTTGCAAAATTTTATTAAAAATTTAATCAATAATGTGATGAGTATCCAAATAATGTTTAGCATTATACCTTGAACCAACCATTCCAATTATTTCACCTCACTTTCTAATTTGAATATTATAAAGTGAGTTAACAAAAAAGTAAATGAATTATTTATAAATTAATATTAAATCTAGCGTGAGAAAGGGAAATTAAAATGGGAAAAAGGAAGAAAAGACCAGTTTATGATTATATAGAACAAGAAAAAGTGTTAAATAAGCCATGGTTATCAACAGAAGATTTATTAATTATTATACCTGCTGGTAAAACAGCAATTGAGAATTTTAGAAAATCCTTATGTAAAGAAATGGACACTAATAATGAATTTTACTTTAATACTAGGCCAATATTAGTGCCAACTAAAAAAGTAATAGAAAAAGCACATATAGATGTTGCTTTAATAAGAAGAGAAGCAAATAAGATGAGAAAGGGAATGATTATATGAAAAGAAAAATTAATTGGAAAAATGTAATATTAATGGGGATTTTACTAGGGTGTTGTGGATTAATAGGTAGTGATTTGTTAGCTTTATCTTTTAGTTTAGCACAATTTACTTATGCTGGTGTTATAACACATATTTTAGCATGGATGATAGCAGTATTTATTTATGATTATTTAGATGATTATGCAAATAAAAAAGTGTCTGTTATGCCCGTAACAAACACTGAAAAATAAAAAATCTAAATAAACTTTTTACATGCTTAATTCTATCAAAAATTAATGTATGTGTCAAATCTTTAGTGGGTTTTGGGGAAAGGAAATAGAATGGAAGATAAACCAAATTATTATTCAGTTATACCAGCAATAGTAAGGTATGATAATGAATTAAAACCAAATGAAAAATTACTATATGGCGAAATAACTTCTTTAACCAATAAAAATAATGAATGTTGGGCTACTAATAGTTATTTTGCTAGATTATATAATGTTAACTCTGCAACAATTTCTAGATGGATCAGTCATTTAAAAGAAAAAGGCTATGTAGTAGTAGAGTTTATTTATAAAAATGAAACTAAAGAAATAGAAAAAAGAGTTATAAAAATAATAGGAGTTCCTATTAATCAACCAATGAATACCTATATGTTAAATAATCAAGAGGTATTGATTGAAAAGTCAAAGGGGTATATACAAAAAAATCAAGAGGGTATTGACAAAAAAGTCAAAGAGAATAATACAAGTATTAATAATACAAGTATTAATATAAAAGAAATAAATAAAGAAAGATTCGAAACGTTTTGGAAACAGTATCCAAAGAAGGTAAATAAATTTAAATCAGAAGAGTGGTTTAGAAAAAATAAACCAAATGAAATACTATTTAATTATATCATAAAAAAATTAGAAATGTTTAAAAAATCAAAAGAATGGAAAAAAGAAAATGGAAAATATATACCACATCCAACAACTTGGTTAAATCAAAAAAGATGGGAAGATGAATTAAATGATTCTCATGAAGAGACAGAAGAAGAAAGAATTAAACGATTGGAAAAAGAAGTAAGTGAGGAACATAATGACTCTTTCTGAAACGGACAAGCTATTAAGTAAAATTAAATCATTTCATCAATATTTTGAGAAAACTGATGAGAAGGTTAAGGATTGGTATATTATATTAAAAAATTATGATTACAAAGAAGTATGTTCTAAATTAAATAGATTATCAGGATCATTTGAAACAGGGAACATAGTTCCTACCATTTCGATGCTTATAGAAGGATTAAAATCAAATAAAAAAGTAGAAATAGAAAATTGTGATGTTTATTGTCCTTATTGTGAGCGATATATAGAATTAAATAAATATGATAAACATAGAGACAAGTGTGCTTCAATTAGTTATTTTTTAAACGAATATAAGAGAATAACAAATAAAGAATTCCCAAGAGAAAAACTTGAGGCATTATCTGATGAAGTTTTTAAAAAACAATATGATACTTTATTAAGAATGGTTCAAAATAATCCAACTTATTCAGAACAATTAATTTATATAGAAAATTATTTTGGTAACGAAATAAAAACTGATGTTAAAGAAATTATTAGAAAGATGGTGTAGTGTGATAATACAAATTTTAGAAAATGAAGTTCGTATGCAGAAACAAATAAAAGATAATTATAAAACAAAATATGAAAAATTAAAGTTAGAAAAAGATATTTTACTTAATGCAATATCTATTATGATGGATTGTTTAAATGATAATAAAAATAATTATTTTACTGGATATAAAGATGCGTTAAGAAGTGTGAAAGGATTTTTAAATAATGATGATTAAAAAAATAGAAAAAAATTTATTTAATAAAGCAAATAAATTATATCCAAATAAAATCACTAAAAAACAGTACGAAAAAATAGTTGCAAGTTTTCCTGTAATTCCTAAGGATATTCAGTATGATAAATAAAATTAAATATATAATTAATGCAGCAAGAGAATATGAAAATTTACTTAACGAAAGTTTAATTAAAGAAAACGAAATAATTAATTTGGGAAAAGAAAACGATAAGATAAAACAGGAAAACGAAATCTTAAGTAAAGAAAAAGAAAAAAACACAAAATATATAAATTATTTGTTAGATAAAATTGATTTAACTGAAGCAAGAAGAAGAGCAAATGCTGGAAGAGTTGGTGGATTTAAAGCACATAACAATAAATTATCTAATGATCTTGATAAAGCAAAAGAAATAATAAATAAACTAAATGAAGAAAATAAAAAATTAAAGAATAGACCAACAATGCAAGAACTTATTGAATATGAAAGAACTAGAAAATCACCTAGAAAGAGAGGTATAAAAAATGGAAACAATAATATTCAGCATTAGTATAATAATACTTTCTATTTGTGTAATTATGTTAGATAGAAAAACAAATAAATAACTTGGCATTCGTAAGATGTAAGTCCAAATAATCATAAAAAACTGTAATCCTTCTTGTACTGATTTTTTCCTATCCTTACTACTATGTTTAATTGTATATCAACGAGAGTTTTTAACAGTTTCTCTCTAAATTTTATTTGAAAGGAATAAGAATATGGGAAAAGATATTTATAAAATGACAAGAGAAGAACTTATTAATTATATAGAAAATTTAGAAAATAAATTGTTTGAAGTAAAATCATCATATGAGACAGAAGCAGAAGTTGAATTTTGTAAAATGAGAGATAAATTATTAAAAGATAATGTAATAGTACCTATAAGTAAATATAATTTTTTATTGCAAAGAGAAAATCAATTACAAAATATAGAAATGTCTTTATAGGGTGATTTTTATAAATAAACAATATTTAATTAATAAATTAGATGAATTTATTAAACAGCATTTACTTGCTGAATATGAATCTAAAACAATAAAAGATTATAGACAAGCTATTAATAAATTTATTGATTATGTCAATGATGAATTTGTGTTAAATAAGGAAATAACTATTGCATATAAACAATATTTGAAGACTAAATATAGTATTGCTACCATTAATAAATATATAATAATACTTAACAAATTCTTAAAATATATAGGACAAGAAGAATGTGTATTAAAAAAACTTAAAGTCCAACAAAAAACATCTATAGATGATCCAATTTGGGAACAAGAGCATAAAAGAATGCTTAGATGGTCCAAAAAATTAAATATGGAAGATATGTATTTAATAATTAAAATCTTTGCTTTTGCTGGCATTAGAATTGATGAATTAAAGTATTTCACAGTAGAGAATATAGACAACTATATAAAAGTATTTAATAAGTCAAAAGAAAGAAAAATCATATTAAGAGATGATTTAAAAAGAGAATTAAAAAAATATTGTAAAGATAAAAAAATAAATAGTGGATATATTTTTAAAAGTCCAATAAAAGAAAATAAAATGTTGAATCAGTCAACTATCTGGAGAAGATTAAAAAAAATAGCGGGTTATGCAAAAGTTAATAAAAGTAAAATTCATCCGCATGCTTGGAGACATTTATTTGCAAAAGAGTTTATAGCATCAGGGGGAACATTAGATGAATTAGCGGACATATTAGGACATTCTAAATTAGAAACAACAAGAATATATACAATGACATCTAATAAAGAGAAAAAACAAAAACTGGAAAAAATGAAGTTTTAGGTTAATTTAAAACATAAAAAAAAGAATGTGCATTGTTAATACCGCTAAAGAAAGGAAAAACACATGAAAAGAAATAGTGTAAAAGTGGATGTAGAAGTAGATACAACAGAATTAAAAGATGCAATTACATTAATTAGAAGATTAAAGTATGAAGTTGTGGAATTAAGAAAGCAAGGATTATCTCGCAGAGTAATTAATAAAATTATACTAAAAACATCAAGAAAAATAGCAAAAAGTATCAAAGATAAAAAATAAGGTTTAAGCCCTTATAAATACTAGAAAAAATTAAGGTTTAGTAGGTGCAATATAATATTATGGTTATCTTGCACCAATTATGATGTAGATAGAAGAGAAAAATGTATCTAAAATAGAAAAGAGTGATAAGCAATGAATAGTGATGAAATAAGAAAAGCATTAGAAATAATAAAAGAACCAATAACAGTTAATTGTATAGAATATAAATATTTTGACCAGGAAAATTATAATAAATTGCTAAATGTATATGAAAATTGCTTATGGTTTGCAAATAATTTAGAACAAATTAATTTAACTATTAAAATTTTAGCAAAAGAAAAACAAGAACTAATAGATTATTTAAAAGAAGAAATAAAATTGTGTAAAAAAGCACAGGTAATAGCATTAAAAAATAAAATGATTGAGCAAATTGGAAATTTTAATTTAAGAATAGCAACTTATGAAGAAATATTATCTAAAATAGAAAAGAGTGATGAGTAATGAATGAATTAGGAAGTGAACTTATTAAAGAAATGATAAAAGAAGAATATGAAACAATAATTTTTAATTATTTAGCAAATAATTGTTTTGATTTAAAAGACGAAAACATAAAAGAAATAGTTAATTTAAAATGTAAACAGTTTGAAAGTATTTATATAGAAAATCAACAATTAAAACAATTAATTACTAAATTAAAAAATCAACCAACAGTTTATTTAACTAAATATATAGATAAATTTGGTTTTGTTGAAACAAAAACTTTAAACGAACTTATTGAAGAATTAGAAAAGAGTGATAAGTAATGAATGAAGAAGAATTAAAGTTATTGAAAAAAATAGAGGAACTTCCTAAAGAATTAAATATTGAAATAAGAGGATTAATTCTTGCTGAAGTTTGTTTAAGAATAGAAAACCAACAACTAAAACAACAACTACAACAAAGAGATAACATAATAAATTATTGTAAATTTCAAATAGAAAAAGAAAATGATAAATTCCCTTTTCCGTTGGAAAGTCAAGAATGGTTAAAAGGAAGAATATCAGCTTTTGAAGAGATATTATATATAGATAAAGGAGAATAGATATGAATAAATTATCAATGTGTTGTAAAGCAGATATGATTTATTTAGGTAAAAATAGTATATATCATCCGTTAACACAAATGATAGGAGATGTGTATAATTATTGTTGTTTTAAATGTGGTCGTTGTGAGTGGACTACAATTAAAGAAAAATCAAAATATAAATGGTATAAATTTAATAAAGAAAAATTAAAAAGACTATTATTAAAAGGAGATGAATAGATAATATGGACCATATTAATATAACTGATAAAGATATAATTAAGTGTATGAATGATGAACAAAAACATATTTTAGCTACTCAATGTACTTTAAATAATATAGAACCTAAAGAAATTATTGAACCTATTAAGAATATTGCAAATTCAACAATAAATTTTGCTATTGATATATGTAATTCCTATTTTAAAACCCCAGAAGGAAGAAAATATTTAGAAAATAGAGCAAAAATAGAAAAGTTAGGAGAATAATATATGAATACAAATATGTTAAACCCAGCAAAATTAATGTTAATAGATGGAAACGGAAACGAAATCAAATTAAACGGAACTATTGAATTTGAAGAATTAAACACTAATAGTATAAGCGAAATAGATCCTTATAAAAATGTATCAGTAAATGAATATTCTATGCATGTTAATATAGAAAATTCAATGAAACTTACTAAAAAGAAATTGATTAAATTGTTAATGTCAAAAGGTATTCAAAGAAACGGTGCTAATGAAATAGCAAAATATTTATTAAAGAAAAATGGTAAATATACTATGTTTGATTTAATGATGTGGTAAAGGAGAATAGACATGATAAATCAATTAAAAAGCATTTTAAATAGTTATGAAAATCTCGAAGATATAGAGTTATGGGTTAATAGTGAAAGAAATATAGAAGCAATAATTGTTGATGATGGAAATATAAACTTAATAACTAATGCCGAAATCAAAATAAATGGCTCAATAGAGAGGGAAGGGAATTTTACTAATAATAAAAAAATAGTAAATAGAGCAATAGAATATGTAGAAAGTACTGATAATTATAATTTTAGTAAAAGTGAACTATTGAATATACTAAAAAATAAATAAAGAATACTATAATTAAATTAAGAAATTAGATAATAGGATTAGGAGGACTAAATGGATATAATAGAAGAAATAACAGAAATAATAGAGAAATTAAATATAGTTGATGGTTATTGTAATAATTTAAATAACGAATTAAATATATTAGATGAAAAAACACAAGATTTGTTACACTACATAGAAAACAATAAAATAAGTGCATTTTCATGTTATAGAATTATTAAAGAACTAAAAGAAATTAGACAAAGAAGAAGAAAAGTAAAACAAGACATAGAATTGTCTAAAAAATATCAAGAACAAAAAAATAGATTAGCATCATTTGATCATAGACAATTTTTATTAACAGAACTTCACAAAAAAGAAAAACAATTACAAACAGAATATAAAAATAGAGTTTACACTGAAGAAGATATACAAAAAATATTAAAAGGGGTGTAGTAATGTTATATTTAGAATATCACGAACTACTAAAAAAATATAAAGATGCAGATAGAGATTTTTATGAAGCACTAGATAAAAGGCAAAAATTACTTTACATGGTTAGTCCCCATGGAGTACAACCTAAAGAAATTGTAATTCGTTTATTTAACTTATCAGGTGATTCTAAATTCGCTCATTATGCTAGTGAGATAGAGGATATGGATAAATTAGTAAATGTAAGCAGGAATACTAGAGATATGCTTGAATACGAGTTGAAAAAAAAGAAATTACAATTAAAAGAAAGTTCTAATCCATGTGATAAAATTTATTATTACTGTTGGATAAACGGTAAAAAACCTACTCAAGTATATAGGTTAATTCCTTGTTCGAGAAGTAGTGCTTATAATTATAAAGATGAAGTAAAAGAAAAATTACAAGAGTTGAAAGAAAAAATGAAAAAAAAGTAAAGTTTGGATTTTTTTGGATTTTTCTTGGTGTATGATGATATTGTGAAAAAATAGTAAAATGACATAAATATTTTAGAACTATGGATATTTTTGAATAAGTAGATAGAAAGAGAGTTACATTTAATGATTTATAAAATATGTAGAAAATGTAAAAAAATAATTGAATATCCAAATATATATTGTCCTGAATGCTTAGATATAGTAAATAAAAGCAGAATGGAAATGCAAAAACAAAGAGAAATTAATTATAATAAAAAAAGGAATCCTAAATATAAAGAATTTTATAATTCTAGGGAATGGAAACTATTAAAAGATAAAAAAATGCAAGATGAACAATACAAATGTGAAAGGTGTAAGGAATTAGCTGAGGAAGTTCATCATATTGAACCTATTCAGACTGATAAGGGTTGGCAACGTAGACTAGATTACACTAATTTAGAAAGTCTATGTGTTGAGTGTCATAACTACCGACACAATAGATTTCAAAAAAGAAAAAGACTACCTTAATTGGTAGTGTACTAATTATATGTAAAATACCAGAATAATTTAGAATATACGAACTGGTTTTCTAGCACATATAGTTAGTACAGTATCAATTAATGATACAAGTTAGAAAGGTCGTGAGATAATGAAACTAAAAGTAATAGCAAAATATAAAGATGGAAAGCCAAGTGATTTAACATTATATAAAGAACGTATGACAGTTAAGAATGGCGAATTGTTTGAAATTCCAGACGAAGAAAGAGCCAACGAAATATTAAGTGCTACATTTCAAGGCAATGCAGTAGTGGAAGTAGTTGATGAAGAACAAGACATACAAAAGCAAGACAACAATACACAAGACGCAAATAATAATGATGATGCGACTAACAATAGTAATCTGGATAATATTGATAATGATAATGAAACGTTAAATGATTTAACTGTTAATGAATTAAAAGAATTAGCAGCACAAAAAGGTATTGAATTAACCGCAACTAAAAAGGATGATATAGTTAGTGAAATAGAATCAGCAATGACAAATGTTAATGATGATTTAAAAAATAATGAAGACAAAACAAAAGATGAAACTATGGATGAAAAAGATAAAGAAAATAAGTAAAACAATTTAATAAATAAAAATTATATAATATTTATTAATTGTTTTTTTATTAAATAGGTATTAATAAAAACGTTTTTATAAGTATAAAAATACCCTAGGGGGTGGTCAAAAAAATATTTGTATTTTCTTGGAGAACGGTGCAGAGGACCACATTGCGAAAAAAACTCCCTAAATAAAATTTAATTTTGAAAGGTTGGTGATATTGTGGCTAGACCTAGGCAACCAGTTGAATTATTGGAAGCAAAAGGTAAAAAACATCTAACTAAAGCAGAAATTGAAGATAGAAAAAAAACTGAACTAAAAGTTGATTTAAAAAATATAGAAGTTCCTTCTTATTTAACTAAAAAGTTAAAAGAAGAGTTTCAAGAAATTGCTAGTAAATTATTAACAGTTGGTATTATGACAGAATTAGATGAAGATTGCTTAGCTAGATATCTGCTTTCAAAAGATAAATATTTAAAATATACAAAGTTACTTAATAAAGCAATTAAAAGTAGTGAAATAATTGAAATGGAACGTTTAACGGCTATGCAAGATAAAGTGTTTAAGCAATGTCGTGCATGTGCAAATGATTTAGGATTGACAATAGCATCAAGATGTAAATTAGT
This sequence comes from uncultured Bacilli bacterium, assembly GCA_944368815.1. Taxonomy (GTDB): domain Bacteria; phylum Bacillota_I; class Bacilli_A; order RF39; family UBA660; genus CALVVX01. Next base: position 46,321 of record CALVXD010000002.1, on the reverse strand, counting down.
TATGCCAAATTCACCTGATCCTCCAAAAAAGAATAAATTTTTAGATAAATTTGGTGATAACATTGGCAAAAATTGATAGAGTAACACAACATGCAAAATTAGTTGTTAGTGGAGTATTTGATCATAGCAAAATTCCTTTTGGAAGATATCATTATTTAGCGTGTTTAAGACATGTTAAAAATTTAGAACAACAAAAAACAGAAGAATTTCCATATTATTGGGATATTGATGCAAGTGAGAAAATTTTAGATTATGCTGAGACATTAACAATTGCGGAAGGTGAATCTCCTCAACAAGTTAAATTAAAAGAATTTCAATATTTTGATATTGGTTCATTATTTGGTTGGAAAAAAATGAATGGATATCGTAGATTTAGAAGAAGTTATCTTTCAATGGCACGACAGCAGGGGAAATCATTTATTAATGGAATTATAGGAACTTATATAGCAGCATTTGGAAATTATAATTATGGTAAATTGTTTACTGCTTCAACAAAAAGACGTCAAGCAAGGATTGCTTGGGAGGAAATGGCTAAATTTATTAATATAGATGAGGACTTACAAGAATTGTTTGAAGTAAAAGACTATAAATCATTGATAACATGTAATTTAACAAATTGTACTATAGAAGCATTGTCAAAAGAAGGCGGATTGGAAGATGGACATAGGTCAATTTTTTCTAGTTTAGACGAAATTCATCAAATACCAACAAATCATATATATAAAGCACTATATAATGGAACACGTTCTCTAAAAGAAACTTTGCTTAGTATGATAACTACTAGAGGATTTGATATAAATTCTGAAAGCTTTAGTTATTCTATTGATAGTTATGCGATTGGAGTATTGGAATCTACTATAACAGCTGAAGATTTCTTTGCAGACATTTATTGCTTAGATAAAGGTGATGATATATTTGATGAAAAAAATTGGATTAAAGCAAATCCATATCTTGCAACAACACCAGAAGGGATGGAAATCCTAAGGCAAGATGCACAAACTGCTAAAGATATGGGGGCAGCAGAATTAAGAGATTTTAAAACAAAAAGTATGAACATTTGGGCACGAAATGAGGATACACAATTTGTTGATTTAGAAAAATGGCAAAAATGTGGAGTCTCAAAAACAATTGCAGAATTTAAAGGAAAGACTTGCTATTGTGGAATTGATTTGTCACATGGTGGAGATTTAACAACAATATCTTTAGAGTTTCCTTTTAATGATAAATTCTATATTTATTCTCATTCTTTTATGCCCAAAGGAAGACTACAGGAACATATTGAATCCGATTTAGCACCTTATGATATTTGGGAGAATAATAAATTAATCACTATTACTGGTAGCACAAATGAATTTAAAAATGATTATAAATTTATAATTAATCATTTAAAGAATTTAATAGAAGAGTATCAATTAAATATTAAAGCCATTGGTTATGATCCTCATAATGCAGATGGCTTTTTAAGTGATTTAGAAGAATTGGGTATTCCACTAATTGAAATAACACAAAGTGCTAAATTTTTAAATGATGCAACAGTTGACATGCAGTTAAACGTTAAATCTGAAAAAATTGAATATGATAAATCAAATGAATTATTATCATGGTCTTTTTCTAATGCTAAAGTTGTATCAAATAGTTTTGGTGAAATTAAAGTAGATAAAGAAAAGAATGCGCGTAATAGAAGAATAGATCCCGTAGATGCTTGTATAGACGCACATGTTGCATATATGAAATTTAAAGAAGATTTAGATTTAGATTTTGAAATGGATAACTATTTGCAAGCAATGGGATGGAAAAGTTAGGAGGTGTAGAAATGAAAATATTAGAACGTTTTCTTAGGCCTAAAAATACCTATGATATGACAGAATGGCTTAATTTAGCGGATTTTCTAGGTATTGATAAAAATTTAGATAATGATGTAAGGTCAGAAGCTACATATTTTGCTTGTTTAAAAATTTTAAGTGAAAGTTTAGGGAAACTTCCTTTAAAATTATTAAGAAAAACTAAAAAACAAGGTGTAATTGAAGCAAGGAATCATGCTCTATTCAATATCGTAAGAAATAGGCCTAATAAGTTTATGACTTCAACAAGTTTTTGGAGTACTATTGAATATTTTAGAAATCATTTTGGAAATGGTTATGCACTAATTAGTGGATATGGTGAAAACATTAAATTAATACCACTAGATAGTTCTAAAATGCAAATATGGTATGATGACGGGAAATTATTGAGTAATATTCCAGATGTATGGTATTTATATTGCTATGGTGGCAAAACTTACAAATATTCTAGCGAAGAAATACTTCATTTTAAAACTTCTTTAACCGATAAAGACGGTTTAAGCGGTTTGGCAGTACGCGAAATATTACAAAGCACGATAAAAGGAAATCAAAAGGCTCAAAAAATGCAGAATAGATTATACGATACTGGCTTTACAGCAAAGGCAGTTGTTCAATATACAGGCAATCTAAAAGATAAAGGAGTGGAAAATTTCTTAAAAAATATTGAAAATTATGCCAAAGGTAATGTTGATGTAGGTAAAGGAATCATTCCTATTCCTTTAGGATCACAAATTACACCTTTATCCACTAAACTTGGTGATAACGAATTCTTGGAATTAAAAAAATATAGCGCTTTACAAATAGCAAGTGCATTTGGTATTAAGCCAGTACAAATTAATGATTATTCAAAGTCAAGTTATGCTTCTAGCGAAGCACAGAACTTGGCTTTTTTAGTTGATACTTTGACCTTTATATTAAAACAATATGAAGAAGAACTTAATTATAAATTGTTAAGTGATAAAGAAATACGTCAAGGTTATTATTTCAGATTTAATACTGGAATGCTATTAAGAGCAGATTTAAAGACACAAGTTGAAAGTTTGACAAAAGGTATTGGTTCATTCTTATATACGCCGAATGAGGCAAGGGCATTTTTAGATTTAGAAGCCAAAGATGGTGGAGATGTGCTTATTGGTAATGGTTCAACCATTGAAATTAAACAAATAGGTTCTCAATATAAGGCTAATTCAAATGGTTCTGATGGGTCAAAAGATCCTTTAGAAATAGATACTACGGAAGGGGGTGATGAATGATGAAAAACAAAAAGTTTTACGAGTTCAAAAACATAACTCCTTCCGAGGCTGATTTATTCGTGTATGGTGAAATAGTACAAGAAAAGTCTGTTGATTGGTGGACTGGTACGGAGAGCGAAACTGATGTTAGTCTAATGGAATTTAAAAGAGAGTTAGACAATATAGGTAATGTTCAAACATTAAATATTTACATTAATTCGCCAGGTGGTGATGTATTTACTGCTTCAACAATGATTAGTATGTTAGAACGTCAAAAGGATAAAGGAACTACCATTAACGCTTATGTAGATGGCTTAAGTGCAAGTGCAGCGTCTTTTTTAATGATGGTTGCAGATAATATTTACTTATATAAAAATTCTACTGTTATGGTACATAAGCCAATGTCTATTGCAATTGGAAATGCAAATGATATGCAAAAAACTATCGACGCGCTAAATAAAATTGAAGAAAGTGTAATGTTACCAATGTATATGAGTAAATCAAAAGTTAGTGAAGAAGAAATAAAATCTATTATTGACGCCGAAACTTGGTTAAGCGCTAGTGATATGGATAAATATTTTAATGTAACTATCCTTAATGAGGAAAAGGTTGCAGTTGCAACAATGCATAGTAATTTGTTTAAGAACTATCATAACGTGCCAGATTTTATTAAAAATTTACTAAAAAGCGAAGATAAATACAAAAAAGAACAAAAAAATGACGAAATTTCTCCTAAAACAGACGAAAAAATGAAAAAAAATGTTGAAAAAGAAGAAATTTCAATAGAAAACCAATCAAAAGAAAAAGAAATCAAGGCAAAACTTGGTTTAATTAAAAACTCATTAATTATTAAGGAAATGAAAGAAAGGGAGATGAATTATGAATAAGAAAATGAGAGAAATTAAAGCACAAATCGAAGTGCTAAACGAAGAAGCAAACAAAGCATTTGAAGCAAAAGATTTAACAGGTGCTGAAAATAAAATTGCTGAAATTGAAAATTTAGAAAGGGAATATAAAGTTGCTGAAAAGTTATATAACAATAACAAAGAAGAAGTAACAGACGAGGTAGTAAATAAAGTTAAAACTGTTGACAAAGTAAAAGCTTTTGCTAATGCAGTTAAACGTATTGCAAACTCTATGAATGAAACTACTGGTACAGAAGGTGGCTACACAGTTCCTCAAGACATTCAAACTGATATAGAGCATTTAAGAGAAGCAAAATTCTCACTAGAACAACTAGTTAGCGTTGAAGCAGTAAATACTATGAGTGGACGTAGAACTTATAAGAAACGTTCTTCACAAACAGGATTTACAAAGGTTGGAGAAGCGGGAAAAATCGGCACAAGTGCTACACCACAATTTGATAAAATTGATTACACTATCGACAAATATGCGGGTATCTTACCAGTAACAAATGAATTATTTGAAGATAGTGACCAAAATATTTATAACGAATTAGTAACTTGGATTGCTGATGAAAGCCGTGTAACTAGAAATAAATTAATTATCGAACAAGTTAAAACTAAAGCAGAAACTGATCTAGTTGATTTAGACGGTATTAAAAAAGCATTAAACATAACACTAGGTCAAGCATTTAAAGCAACTTCAAGCGTTATTACTAATGACGATGGATTACAATATCTTGACACTTTAAAAGATAGTGACGGAGATTACTTATTAAGTAGAAACCCACAAGATCCAATGAAATTAGTTTTAAGTGCAGGCGCTACAACAGTACCAGTAGTTGTTATTCCAAACGCTGATTTAGCAACAAAAACAAATAAAGTTCCATTTATTATTGGTGACTTAAAAGAAGGAATCAAATTATTTGATCGTAAAAAAATAAATATCATGACTTCAAATACAGCAGCAGCTGGCGAATTAAACGCATTCGAAGAAGATTTAACATTATTCCGTGCTATTGAACGTGAAGATGTTGTAGTAAGAGATAAAGACGCTTTCGTAAATGGTTACATTACTGTTTCAGCAGGTGCTTAATTAAGGGGGTGTTATAATGCTTACTTTGGAAGAAGTTAAAGCAGAATTAAGCATTGACTACACAGACGAAAAAACGGATGCACGCTTAAAAAGGTATATCTTAGTTGCGGATGCATGGTTAAAAGGTGCGGTTGGTGATAATTACCCTAAAGGTGATGAGAGGGCTAAACAATTAGCCCTTTTAGTCATTGAAGATTTATTTGATAGAAACGCAAATAGCGTTAAAGAAAACAACACTATTAATAAGTTAAAACAAGATTTCATAATGCAATTACAATATGGAGAAGCAAATAATGGCAGTTTACAACAAAGTGATTAAAATTCAAAAACTAGATTTGACTACTGAAACATGGAACGATTATTGTTTAGTACACGCTAACATTAATAAATCAAGTGGCAAAGAGTATTTTAATGCTCGTACTGAAATAAGTAGTTCTACATTCAATTTTAGCATTAGATATAATCCTATGCTTAACGATATTATATTTAATACTGAAATATATCGAATTGTTTATGAAAGCAAATGTTTTGACATTAAAACAGGTGATAATTTTATGCTAAAGAATAATGAAATAATTATCGTTGGTGATTTCAATGGCAAATATTACAATTGATAGTTTAGATAGCGCAATTCAAAATATTCTTGACGAATATAAAGCGGAAGTTACCGAATGCGTAAAAAAGGTAACGCACGAAGTATCAAATGAGTTTAAGAAAAATACTCAAAAGGACGCCCCGCGTGGTAGACGTAAAAAGTTTTATCGAAATATAGCAATAAAGAAGGTTCGCGAAACGTCGGACGGAGCCGTTGATATGTGGTATGTAAAAGATCCTGAGTATAGGCTTACACATCTTATAAAAAATGGGCATCAAACAAGAAGTGGTGGAAGAACTAAAAGCAATGATTTTATAGATAAGAACTATACGAAGGCTGAAAAAGATTTTGAAGAAAGAGTGAAAGAGGTGGTTACAAATGGACGTTAAAGAAATGTTAGATTCTGGAACAGGGCTAACTTGGAAAGAACTACGATATTTGAAAACTCCAGATTTTCCTTACTTCATTTTTATTGATGATATATACATTCGTGGTGCTGATTTACACAATAACATTATAGAACACAATTTAACATTGGAATATTACAACGAAGTAATAGATCTTAATTATGAAAAAAAAATTGAAACGTTTTTAAATAGCGAAGATTATCAATATACAAAAAGTCGTGAATGGTTGTCGGAAGAAAAGATGTTCATGACTGTTTACGAACTAGATACTTTTTTAGAAAAAATAGCGAAAGGAGAATAAAAAAATGGCTAAAGAAAAAAGAGATAAAAACACTATCACTCTTGGAAGTGGTAAGTTATTTGTTGTTGAGTTTGCTAGCGAAACTGGTATCCCAGAAGATGCTGCTATTGAAACAGAAGAAAATCGTATTGGTTGGATAAAAGGCGGCGCTGAATTAGCATACACACCTACCTTCTATACAGCAGAGGATGATTTAGGTATGGTTAAGAAAAGAACACTTCAATCAGAAGAAGTAACTTTAAAGTCTGGAATTATGACTTGGAACGGTAAAGCGTTAACTAAATTAGTTAGTACAGGTTCTAGTACGGAAGCCGCAGGAAAGCGCACAACTAAAATTGGTGGCACAGGAAATTATGATGGAAAAAGCTATGTCATTCGTTTCTTGCATGAAGACCCAATTGACGGAGACGTTCGTGTAACTATTGTGGGTCAAAATACGTCTGGCTTCACAATGGCTTATGCTAAAGATGCTGAAACAGTCATTGACGCTGAATTTAGTGCATTGCCTAGTGATGATAATGGAACTTTAATTATAATTGATGAAGAAATCCCAGCGGGAGCATAGGAGGGTTTTAAATGTTAGATTTAACGGCTTATAAATCAAGATATTATGAAGTTAAGATTAGCGATAATGACATTGTTTATTTAGAAAATCCAAAGAAAAAGCAGTTAAAGATTTTATTGTCGCTAACAAAAAAAGTTGACAGCAAAAACTTAACGGAAGAAGACATGGACGCATTATATGAAGCAGCGTTAATTGCTTTTAATAAAAATAAGGAAAGGCGCACGTTTACGGAAGAAGAAATTGACGAATTATTAGGTCTAAATGCATTATATGATTTCTTCAAGGGTTATTATTCTTGGGTTGCAGATAATGTGAGCCAAAAAAACTAGAAATTCCTTACTATCCTAAAAAGGACGGTAAGGAAAACCCATACGTAATTGAAACTGTTGAGGAAAAAACGATTTCCAAATACTTAAACATACCACTATTTGAAGTTTACGAACTAGATGTTGTAGAATATAAATATTATTTACGAGAAGCGTTTATTTATAATTGTTCTCAAAGCGAAGAAGGACTTGAATATTTAAGAAACGCGAAGCGATTAGAAACAACGGATATTGATAGGGTAAGTTTAAGAGAAAAATACGGTAAGAAAGAGTAGTCGTTTAATTCCTAGTGAATTAAGGCTACTCTTTTTTTTATTTAAAGAAAGGAGGCAAATATGGCAAGTTCAAAAATTAAAGGTATCACTATTGAAATAGGTGGAGAAACTACCAAATTAGGTAAGGCGTTAAGCGGAGTCGAAAGCCAAACAAAAGGTCTCCAAAGCGAGTTAAGAGGCGTAAATAGTCTTCTAAAATTAGATCCAAAAAATGTAGATTTATTAAAACAAAAGCAAGAGCTTTTAACAAAGGCTATTGAAGAAACAAAAAACAAGCAAGAACTCTTGACCGATACAATGAAGAAAATTAAAAGCGGAGAAGTTGAAGTAACCGAAGAACAGTTTAGAGATTTACAACGTGAAATAGTATCGACAGAGCAAAGTCTTGAAAGGCTGACCGACGAACAAAAAGACTTTGGTAGCGTGTCAAAACAGCAACTTGAAAACGTCAAGAAGGACTTTGAAGGAGTAACTACAAAAGCGGTTGAGTTAGGCAAAAAAGCAGCGATAGGGCTTGCGGGTCTTACTACAGGTGCAGTTGCGGCTGTAGAGGCAACAAGAGAAATGACACAAGACTTTGGTAAACTTCAAACAACGTTTCAAACAACGGAACACGGTGCCGACGCGGCGACAAATACATTTAAGTCAATGTATGGCGTTTTAGGTGAAAACGATACAGCAATTGAAGCGTCTAACCTTTTAGCAGTAATGACTAAAAATGAAGAAGACTTAAATCAATGGACCAATATTCTTACAGGTGTTTATGCAACGTTTGGCGATAGTTTACCGTTGGAAGGACTAGCAGAGGCTTCTAACGAAACGGCAAAAGTAGGAGAAGTAACAGGAAGTTTAGCGGATGCTTTAAACTGGGCTGGAATTAGCGAAGATGATTTCAATGAGAAATTAGCAAAATGTAATGATGAGGCGGAACGTGAAAAACTTATTCGTGAAACATTAACAGGGATATATGAAGAGGCAAGCAATACATACAAAGATATTAACGGCGATATAATAGCAAGTAATGAAGCACAAGCAGAATTAAATATGCAATTATCAGAAGCAACTAAAAATCTTGAACCTTTAATTGAAATGGGCAAATCTCTTTTAGCGGATATATTGGAGGCGTTGGCGCCTATCTTAGAAGTACTGGTTGATTTCATTCAAAATACTTTAATACCTAGCGTTCAAGATTTAATAGGAAAAATATCGGAGCTCAACACATTTTATCAAGAAAATAAAGGATGGATAGATAATATACTTATAGTTTTAGGTATATTTACGGCGGCTCTAGGTGTTGCGGCAATAGCAATGAACGGGATGACAATAGCGACTACAGCATGGAATGTTATTTGTGGCGTAGGAACAGCAATAACTACAGCGTTTGGTACGGCAATGGCTTTTTTGACTTCACCAATTACACTAGTAGTTTTAGTAATTGCGGCTTTAATTGCAATTATAGTTTTACTGGTTAAAAATTGGAACACAGTAAAAGAGGCAGCGATTAATGTATGGGAGAAGATAAAAGAGACTTTCTCAAACGTTGGAAAATGGTTTGGCGATAAATTTACGGAAGCATACAATGCAATAAAGAGCATCTTTTCTAATATTGCCTCTTTCTTCGGTGGTATATGGAACGCTATAAAAAATACATTTTCTAAATTAGGAACGGCGATAGGTGACGCTATTAGTGGTGCTGTAAAGGGCGCTATCAATTCTGTTATATCTTTAGTTGAGGGAAGAATAAACTCATTTATAAGGCTAATAAACGGCGCAATTGGAGTTATAAACGCAATTCCTGGTGTTGAAATAAAAAAGATTAGCGAGCTTAAATTTCCACGATTAGCAACAGGTGACGTTGCAGAACCGAACAAACCTTATTTCGCATTATTAGGAGATAATAAAACACAAAAAGAAGTTATTTCTCCAGTTGACACAATGCACGATACAATGATGGATGCATTAACCGACTTTGTGGGCGCAAGAAGTACTAAAACAGCAAGTATGCAACAGGAAAATACAAAATTACTTTCATTATTTGAAAAGTACCTACCTATATTTGCAGAAAATATGGGGTATAACATTGTATTAGATGATGACACGCTAGTTGGAAAGCTAACACCAAAAATAGACAAGGGACTTGGCGTTTTGGCTACAAGTAAAAGGAGGGGGAGATAATGAAAAACGGCGTATTATTCGGTGATAAACATTCAATTAAAGATTGGAATTTACTTATGACGTCAAAAAATATCGAAGAAGCGCCACCTCGAACTAACTATGTCAAAATAGAGGGAAGGGATGGTAGTATTGACTTAACCGAAGCATTAGGTGATGTAAAATATGATAGTCGAACTTTATCATTTACCTTTGAAGTATTTGCTCCAATTGATTATTGGAAAATAAAAAGGGAAATGTCTAACTATCTAAATGGTCGTAAAATGAAAATAATTCTAGATCAAGATCCTTTATATTATTACTATGGAAGACTTGAAATTACGAGCGCAAATTTTGAAAAAAACGTTGGTGAAATAAAAATTGAGGCAGTTTGTGATCCGTATAAAATGATGAATGATGAAACTGTTGTAAGTAAAACTGTAAAAGCAGAAGACAAATTTACTTTATATAATCAAAGAAAAACAGTTATGCCAGTTATACAAAGCACAGGTAATATTGTTTTTAAATTTAATAATAAGCAATTTAGCATAAGCGATACTACCAATTATCAAAGCCCAGATTTTATACTTAAAGAAGGCAAAAATGAAGTTGAAATTATTAGTGGAACAGGAACTTTAAATTTTACATATAGAGAGGGTAGTTTGTAATGTATCAAGTCTTTTGGGGAGATTTTTTGCTTCATGATTTAAGATTGGATGATTATTATTTAAAAGATGCTGAATTGAGTGAAGAGTTAAATAAAGTTGCTGAATTTACTTTTAAAATTTATCCAAGTCATCCTAATTTTAATAAATTAGAAGTTCTTGTTTCTAATATAATTATAAAAAAAGATAGTAAAATAATATTTAAAGGTCGCATTATAAGTGACAAAATGAATATGGACAAAAGTAAGCAGGTAACATGTGAAAGTGTTCTTGCTTTTTTGTTTGATAGTGTTCAAAGACCATTTGAATTTCAAGGAACACCAGAAGAATTATTTACACAAATTATTAACAATCATAATTTGCAAGTAGAAGAATATAAGAAATTTAAAATCGGCAAATTGACAGGAGCTAATCATAACAATAATGACTATATTAAAAGAAGCAGTACAGACTATATTAATACGTTCAATACAATTGAGGAAAAAATATTAAATTTACTTGGTGGATATATCCAAATTAGATATGAAGATGATGGTAATTATATTGATTGGGTTGATGATTTTACAGATATAATAGGCGAAGAAACAGGACAATTGGTTTCAAGTCAAGTTATTGAATTTGGTGAAAACTTAATTGATATAACGGCAAATAATGACGCAGCACAAACATATAGTGTAGTAATTCCGTTAGGAGCAGAAATAGAAAAAGAGGATGGAACAAAAGAAAGGATAACGATTAAAGATATAAATAATGGTAAAGATTATTTGGTGAATCAAGAAGCACTTTCAAAATATGGTTGGATAGTAGCCCCAATTAGTGAAACAACATGGAATGATATTACTATTGCTGATAGTTTAAAAACAAAGGCACAAGAATATTTGAATAATAATGCAATAATGTTAAAGAGTACATTAGAACTTAACGCATTGGATTTAAATGTTGTAGATAATAATATTAAAAATTTTGAAATGGGAGTATATATACAAGTTAAAAGTACTCCACATAATTTATCTAAAACATATTTGTTAACAAAAAAAGAAACACCTTTAACGAAGCCAGAAAATATGAAAATAACACTTGGAGAAACAACACAGACATTAACTGGAATTCAAGTAGGGAATCAAAAAGATACGATAAATAAGGTGGAAACAATTTTAAGTGATTATGTATTAAATGATGAGGTTACAGAAATTGTTGAAGAAAAAATTAGTAATAGTTCATATATAGAACAACTACCTGATAAAATTTTGACTAATGTAAGTCAACAATATGTAAAAAAAGTTGATTTTAATGAATATAAGAATAATACTTCTGAAGAATTAACGCAAGCGCAGCAAGACATTACAAATTTACAAAAGAATGTAGAAGTGTTTTTTCCAGTATTAGAACCGGATTTAGTATTAATTCCAACATTTGAAAATGGTTTACCTAAAATATCTACTGAATATTTTGTAAAATTTAGTGCTAAATTTGAAGGTGAAGATGTAACATCTATTGTTACTTGTCAAAGTGAAAATGAAGGTATAACATTATCCATAACAGATAAATTAACATTTTCAGTAAATAGCAGTGTAGCAATACCTAATAAAGATAATAAATATGAATTATTATTTACTTATACAAAAGAAGAAAAAGTTTATAGCAAAACAATGATAATTTATTTAATGCGAGTAAATGAAAATGAAGATTTAACAGAAAGATTAGATCAAATTGTAAAAGATTTAAATAATAATTATCCTAATAATGATGAGTTAAATGAAGTATTAGAAAATCAAAAATCTACCATTATTGAAGAAACTTCTACAATGATAGAGCAAAGTGCTAGTGAAGTTACAACAAGCATTATAAATAAGGTAAATACAGATGGTGTAACAACTCTTAAAAATACATTGGTAACCATTGATATTAATGGTATAAATGTTGCTAAAAATGATGAAGATGTAGTTTCTTTATTAGATAATAAAGGATTATATGTTAGTGATGGTAAATTAAAAGAAGATGAAAGTAATTTACTTATGAAAACCGATAGAAATGGTGCTTATTTTAAAAGTGTTACTATTGATGGTGTTATAAAAGAACAAGGACTATTTCAAAAAGAAATAATAGAAGATGATGACTTTGGAAAAGGTCAAGCAGGATTTTGGATTGGAGGTTAGATTATGGCGGAACCTAGATCTATACAAACGGTAACATATACTAATCAAGCTGAAAGAGCTGGATGGTTATGGAGAATGATTGTTACAGAAGAAAGTTATAGTATAGAAAATAATCAATCATATGTTAAAGTTTCTACTTATTTGGGTAGAGAAAGTTCACAAAGTTATTTTGGTGGTACTGCTAGTGTAAATATTACTTGTAATGGTGAATCAAGAAGCACTAGTAAAACATTTTCTTATCCAACTTATGTAAATGGTGGTGGATGGATATTATTTCAAGAAGAAAATTTTACAATATCACACAATAGTGATGGAAGCAAAAGCATTGATGTTGAATCTAGTTTCTCTACTAGTGATTTTAGTCCTTATTCTGGATGGGTTGCAGGAGGATTAGATTTATCAACTATTCCAAGAGCAAGTAGTATATCAGTATCAAATTATGATTTAGGTCAAAATATAGGTATAGTAATTGGTAAAAAGGTAAGTTCATTTACTTCTACATTAAAATATGAAATAGGCTCATTAAAGGGAACTATTGTAGAAAAAACAAGTAATAGTAATTATATATGGACTATGTCAGAAGAACTTATGAATCAAATTAAAACTAACTATCCTAATACGAATAAAATAAGTTCAAAAATTTTGTGTGATACTTATAACGGAAATACTAAAATAGGTTCAACCCAAAGTGCTACATTTACATTAACTATAATAGACCTTCCTACAATAGAAAATATTGTGATAGAAGAACAAAACACTATGGTTAGTGGTCTTACTACTGACATAGTAAAATACGTATCTAAACCTAAAATAACAGTTAATGCAATTGCTCCATTTGGAACAACGATAAAAAAATATTATTTTTTAAAAGGTGGAAATACCTACAATTCCGAAACAAATGAATATATACTAGAAAACATTCAAGATTCTTTCCTTGTTGATGAAGTATTAAAAACAAGATTTACGGTATATGTAGAAGATAATCGTGGCAATGTATCCATTCAATATGTGGAAGATAAAGATTTTATCGATTATGTAAATTTAGCAATAAATACTACTGATATTAAATTGGCTCGAACAAGTAATGTTGGTAATACCGCTAAATTATCATTGACAGGATTCGTTTATAATGGATTAATAGGTGAAAGTCAAAATACTATAAGTATTAAATATAGATATAAACTACAAGGTGAAGAACAATGGAGCAATTTTGTAACTATACAATCTATATTCGATGGGAATACTTTTAAAGTGGAAGAATTAGAATTGTTAGAAGAGTTTAATTATAGAGAAAACTACGATTTTGAATTTTATGCAACTGATTTATTACAAACAACTCCAGCATCAATTTTTATACTGAGTTCAACTGAATACGTATATTTTTTTCATAAAAATGGAGCAGATTTTAAAGGATTAACTATAAACAAAAAACAAGTTCCATATTTTGCAGAAGAAGAAATATGGGAAGAATAGGAGGAAAATATAGTGAAAAAAAGTAAACTACAAGTAAATAAGGGGGGGGGGGTTGTTACTAACAAAAACAGCTTTCTCTCTATTTTTAAAGATTGGAGGGAGTGTTATTTAACTAATCCTTCCAAGGTGATGTATGGCTTATAGGGGTGGTACATTAATGGTAGGTAATGACAAATATTATCCCAATCCTTATTATAAGGTTGGTGATTTGTTTTTTACTACTAATAAAGAAAATCCATCTATTAGATTTGGCGGATTGTGGGAATTATTTGGTAAAGGTAAAACATTAGTGTGTGTTGATGAAGATGACTCTGACTTTAACGAAGTTAAGAAAATAGGTGGAGAAAAAACACATAAATTAACCATAGAAGAAATGCCATCACATAATCATGATATGGATGATGCTACTTATGGAGGTTATAAAAATAAACTTGGTATTAGAGGAGATGGTGGTGGAGGAAGTCAATTAATTCCTCAAATGACACAAACAACTGGTTTTTCTAGGTATATTCCAGATAGTAGAGGTGGAAGTCAGCCACACAACAATGTACAACCATACATTACTTGTTATATATGGATTAGAGTTAAATGATGCGACTTTTAATGAAAGTGTTGAAAAATTTATTTGGAAATAATACTAAAATAAATGCTAATGATATTGCAATAAGAAACATTGAAGATAAAGCAGTTACACTAGATAATTTTTTAAATAATGCAACAATTTATGAAAGCGGAAGTAATAGTAATGGTAGTTGGATTAAATATACTAATGGAATATTAATTCAATGGGGAAAACAGCAATTTAGCGTAAATTTTGTCGATTTTTGGGGATATAAAGGAAGCAATATAATGAGGATACAATATCCCATAAAATTTATCGAAAATACATCGTGTTGTGTTACACTGGCTGCATCAACCGAATGTTGGTTATTAACAGACTATGAAGAGGGAACAACAGTTCAATCACAACAATTCAGGGCGATAAGACCAAACGGATTAGGTGATGGGAATGCTACTATAATCTTAAATTATCAAGCAATAGGTAGATGGAAATAGAGAGAAAAATATGTTAGTAAAATTAATTATGAAAGTATTAAAAAATTTGTTCGGAAATGGTACAAAAATAAGTGCTAGTGAAGTAGCAGTAAAAGATATTGAAGGTAAAGCAATTGAATTAGATAATTTTTTGAATAGAAGAATTTTATATGAAAATGCCAATGGTACAAATCAGAATTTTGTTTTAAATGATAGTTGTTCAAATTATAAATTTATTGAAATTTATGCTTTTTGTGAAGTCGCAAATCATAAACAGTATATATATCAAAAATCATATAACATAAATAATAATTCAGTGAATATCTTATCTATAACACAAACTGAGCCTACTTATATATTATGGAGTTCAGCTAAGTTAACTTTTAATGATAAAGATGTTGCAATAAGTCTTAATTATACACAAACTAAAACTACCGATAAAGATAGTAATCGAATTTTTGTTACAAGAATTATTGGTTATAAATAAGGAGAATAGGAATGGAGAAAAAAGAAAAAGTGTTTCAAACAATATTAAAAGTGATATTGTTTTTTTTAATTTTTAATTTTTTATATAATATTTATTATTTTATAGATTATGAGAATAGAAAAGCAGCAGGAAATGAGCGATGGAGACAAGTAGAAGAAAGAATAAAAGAAATAGAGAGGTGTTGCAATGATGGAAGAAATAGCTAGATTAATAAGTACATATGGTATTTCTATAGTAATTGTTGCTTTGTTTTTGTGGGATTGGAAAAATAACAAAACAGATGTAAAAAAAACAATAGAGGCAATAAAAGATAGCAATACTACTATATCTGCTTGTTTGATAGAAATGAAACAGTCGAATAACAACATTTCCAAATCTTTAGATCTATTGCAAAGGAGTTTAGATAATCAAACTAATAAGATAGATAAACTTTTAGAAAGGGGTAAATAGAGTGAAAAAGATAGTATGAATTATAAAAAAAATATTTGGTAAAAAATATTATATTATAAAAACAAATAAATTGTTGAGTGATGAAATTTTGGTTTTTGGACACAAAGTGTTTGTTGGAACAAAAAAGAAAGAGGTAGATAAAAAATGAACATTGAATTAATAACTCAAATATTAGTCCTAGCAATTGCTAGTACTTTTATTTCAACACAATTAATACAAAGAGCAAAAGAAAATTTTAATATAAAAAATACAATTGCATTGGCAATTACTAGTTTAATAATAAGTTTTACTATTGGATTTCTATTTACTATTTCATTTAGTGAATTAGATATAAAAATGGCTTGTTGGGTAGGTACAATATGCTATGCAGGAGCAGAGATTATTTACCAAAATTTTAAGGAAAAGTTAGGATTAAAAAGTTTAACAGAATTAGAGAAAGAGGAGAGTGAGTAAATATGATAACAGATTCAAGACAAATAACTGAACATTTTCACAGTACAGAGTTTAAATGTCAACACTGTGGAAGAATTAAAATAGAGGAAGAATTAGTTAATAAAATGGAACAATTATTTGCAAAACTTCATGCTAGTAAATGCATTATATCAAGTGGATATAGGTGTAAAGATTATGATATTCAAATCGGTGGCTTTGCTGGAAGACATAGTGAAGGACTGGCTGCAGATTGTGTTTACTATGATGAAGATGGAAACATCATACCTAGTAAAATAGTCATCTGTGCAGCATATGATTTAGGTGTTTTCAACGGTATTGCTAATATTGATGGCAATTATGTACATTTAGATAATAGAAAAGGATCTACTTATAGAGGAGATGAGCCTAAAGGCAATAGTTCGTACTGGACTAATCCATATGCTTATTTTGGTGTAAGTAAAGATGAAGTTAGAATATATACTAAAGAGGAAGTATCTAATTCTGATGTTAATGTTTATTACAGAGTTCAAACTCAAAAACATGGATGGCTTCCTGAAGTTAAAAATTTAGAAGATTATGCAGGATGGGAAGATTCACCAATAATAGGGGTAGCTATTAAAGTTGATAATGGTAGTTTAAAATATAGAGTACACATTAAAGATGGAGAATGGTTGCCTTATGTTAATGGATATAATATAAATGATATTATTAATGGATATGCTGGGGATGGTAGAGTAATAGATGCTATTGAAGTTTATTATAATACTCCAGATAGTATTAGACCTTACAAGAAGGCGAAATACAAAGTAAATAGTTATGATTGGCAATATGATAACGAAAAAGGAAACGGACAGGACGGTTATGCAGGAGCATTTGGAGTAAATGCCACTAAATTTCAAATAGTAATTGAATAGGTAAATATATGAGTAAAAAAAGACCATGTTCAAACTTAATAAAATGTGAGTTATTTTTGAAATGTGGAAGAATTGATATGTATAATATGAAGGAATATGCTAAAGAAAAATTACAATTACATCATGATCCACCATTTAGAATAACTCATCATACTATTTATGAAGAATCTTTTTTATTGTCAGAAGAAAGTCATATAGAATTACATAAACTTGAATTAGATAATCATAATGAATATGATAGAAGAATGAAAAAAATTAGAGAAAATAAAAAAATATTAGAAAAAATAAGGGAGTAGGCAAAGTTGCTTACTCCTATTTTTTTTACTTCATTGTAGAAACACTATTTTAATTGGTTATTATATTTTACATATATAATAATATGTACCTAAAATGTACCTAAAAGTATTTAGGCAACAAAAAAACCTTTAAAAATAAAGGTTAAACACTATACTGGTGGCTCCAGCGGGAATCGAACCAGCGACACGAGGATTTTCAGTCCTCTGCTCTACCGACTGAGCTATGAAGCCAAAAATAAATGGCGGTTCCGACGGGACTTGAACCCGCGATCTTCCGCGTGACAGGCGGACGTGATAACCACTACACCACGGAACCATGGTTGCGGGAGCTGGATTTGAACCAACGACCTTTGGGTTATGAGCCCAACGAGCTACCGAGCTGCTCCATCCCGCGATAAACAAGTGGCGGAGGAAAAGGGATTCGAACCCCTGCGCCGCTTTCACGACCTCCCGGTTTTCAAGACCGGTCCCTTCAACCAGACTTGGGTATTCCTCCACATATGGTGCCTAAGGTCGGACTTGAACCGACACGAGGGTTGAATCTCGCAGGATTTTAAGTCCTGTGCGTCTACCTATTCCGCCACTCAGGCACATTGCAAATTTCCGTTTGCTAATTCATTATATAACAATTTATTTTGTTTGACAACCCTTTTTTACAAAAAAAGTGTAAAAAAGATTAAAAAGTATTAAAAAATAACGGATTATAAACTTTATAAAAATATAAAAATAGACAAAACAGTTGACAAAAAGTAATATCATTTTATATAATTATAATAGAGGTGGTTGTATGCTAGAGTACACTAGTCGTGAAGTAGTTCAAGCACAAAAACAATATGATATGCTTTTAGCAAGTTTAGAATATTGTGATGAATCAGATAAAGAAGATATATATATAGAATTAAATAAAATAGAAGAAAATATTCTAAATGCCACGAATGACATCTATGAAGAATTTTATAATAAATTAGCAAGTAAAGTTTCTACATTTATTGATGAAGAAAAAGAAAGATTAACTAATATGATTAGTTTAATTGAAGATAGAATAAAATATCTAGATGATAGAAAAGCAAAACATAAAAAAGTTACTAATATAATAGTAGAAGAACCTAGAATACTTGGACAAGAAAAACTTGATGATTATAAAAAAAGAATAAAAATTATAGATAAATATAAACAAAATGTAAAATTAAAACAAGAATTGAAAAAAGAAATAAGTGTTTTAGAAGAAAAAGAAAAAGTTTGTTTATCAAAACTAAAAGCAAATGATAAGATTAATATAGAATTAGAAGAAAAAATGCAAGAAGTATTATCTAAAAGTTTTGATGCTATGGATTTATATGCATTGTTAGAAAGAACTGATGAAGTAGAACTTGCATATAAAGAATTATCATATGCTAAAGAAAAGGCAATGGAAAATGTTGAATCAGCAAGAAAAAGTTCTAATAATGAATTAATTATAGAATGTCAAAATATGTTAGAATCTATAAGTGTTGAATATAATAAATATTTTGAAAAAAAGATGCTATTAGAACTATTAAATATATATGATAAAAAGACAGAAAATTATGATGAACTTCTTGCGAAAAGAGAAAAAATGCAAGATATATTTATGAATATTGAAGATAGTGATTTTTACAAATTAGTATCTTCAGAAATGAATAAACAATATAATACTATAAAAATAGAAGAACAAGATGTAAAAACATATCGTGAAATTATATCTGATTTAGAAGAAAGAAAACAAAGAATTGAAGAAATTGATTTTGAAAATAACAGTGATGAATTTAAAACAATTTTAGAAGAACTTATAAAAAATGAAAAAGCAAGACAAGAACAAATTATTCAAGAACAAAGAAGAAGAGAATATGAAGAAAGACAAAGACAATTAATTTTAGAAAATAAACGTCAAGAAGAAATAAAGAGAAGACAAATATTAATTGATGAAGCAAGAAGAAAAGAAGAACAAAGAAGACAAGAGGAAAAAAGACAGGAAGAACTAAAACGTATTGAAGAAGAAAAACAAAAAGAATTAGAAAGACAAAGAAGAGAAGTATTAGAACCAGTAGAAGAAAATACAATAATATCTAATGAAGAACATAAAGAAATCCCTGTTTCTACAATAGAGTCAAAATCAAGAACTATCTATGTGCCAAAAGAAGTTGTTTTTGACGATGAAAAAGATGAGAAACAAGCAGTTGAAGAAGAACCAACTATTAGAGATTCATTATTTGAAAGTATCTATGATGAAATGAAGAAAAAATTAGAGAGTGAAAAAATAGAATCTAATAATAAAACTACTAATTATGATGAAAATGTTATAGACGATATTTTCAAAGAGGTAAAATCTGAAAATACTTTTGAAGATAAGAAAAATGATTTTTCAATCCCTGTTATTAAAAATGATAATTTAGTAGCTAAAAAAGTTAAAGATGAAATAATAGATAAAGAAAATATGGAAAATTATAAAGAAAAAATAAATATAGATAAACAGGTCGATGATGATTTATTTATAAATGATGTTATATTTCCTGACATGCCAATATAATTGTTGACAAAAATGAAATAAAATATATAATTAATAGTAGAGGTGATAATATGAAAAGTATCGATGATAGAACAATGCAACAAAGACTTTATGATATATTAAAAATGAATATAAAATTAGCAAGGACTAATAATGAATTAAATACTATAACATCAGATACATTTACTAGCTTCGAAGAAGCAACTAGAAGCATAGATGAATATGAACAAAAAGATTATGAAGAAGAAATATCTAAACTTTTTAATACTACAGTTACTTTAGAAGAAGAAAAAGTTAGACTTGAAAAATTAGTAGAACTAGTTACAAAAAGAATTGAAGAAAGAAAATCTCTTTTAAGAGAGTATGAAGATGTTACATCTAGAAGTATTGAGGGATTAAGTAGCATCTTAGAAGAATTAGAATTAGATAATTATAAACAAAGACTTGCTAGTATTAGAGAGTATCTAGAAAACAATCGAAATATATCAGCAATAGAAATGGAATTAGAAAATTTAAATAAAGAGTTAAATGCTTCACAAGAACAAAAAATCAAAGATGAAGAAAAAAATTATGAATTAGAAGATAGTCTTTTAACTAAATTAAGAAATATTTTATTAGGAAATGAAGAATATGCTGATATTGCTGATGTTATTGATGTAGATTTTGAACTTGAAAAATTAACTTCAGAAATTGAAGAAAGTAAAAAAACTTTAGATACTTTTGAAAAAGCATTTCGTAATTTGACTAGATCTGGAATATCTAGTGAAAAAGAAGTAGAATATTCTACTTATGTTGCTGATGCTAGAGATACATATTATCAGGTAAAAGAAAAAGAAATATTATTAAAATTATATAGATTAGTAACTGAATCTGAAAATGAATATAGTAAATTATTTGGTAAAAGAGAAGAAATCGATAAATTACTTAGTGATAGAATGGAATTAAGAAAATCACTTAATATTGTTAAACCAGATATATTAGTAGATTTTTATCATATAATTGATGAACAAAAGAGTCAAATAAGATTAGAAAAAATTAATATAGATAGAATTCATAAATTAATAGATAAAATAACATTTAAAGAAAATAAATTAGATTCATATAAAGAAGCTAATCAAAAAAGTGATATATTAGCTATTTTACAAGAGTATGGAATTATTGAAACTTATGTAGAAGAACCAAAAGATGAAGTTATAGAGACTGCTATTGAAGAACCAAAAGAAGAAGAAAAAACTCCACAAGTGTCATTTGGGGACTTAGGGACAATGGAAATAGAGAAATCTAATACAGAAGAACCTATTAAATATACACCTAATGCAATTAAAAAGGTTGAAGGAGTTCCTGAAGGTATCAACGTTTCATTTGTAAAAAACAAAGCAAATACTGTTATGAGAAGAGTAGGTAAAGCTTTAGGAATAGAGGTTCCAAAAGTAGAAATTGTAAAAGAAGTTAAAAAGGCGGAGCCTACTGTAACTAGTGTCCAACCAGAAATAGAAGAAATTCCTAGTGTAGTTGAAACCCCTAAAACAGTATTACCACAAGTAGAAGAAATTATGCCTAGTCATAATATAAATTCAAATATAAGTGTTGAAGAAATAAAACCAGAAGATATTACTTCAAAGGAGGAACCAATTACTCCAACAGTTGAATTACCTAAAATGGAATCTACTTTTGAAGCACCAGTTGTAGAACTTGCAAAAGAAGAAGTATTTAAATCTACACCAGTTACAAATACGGTAGAACCTAGAATGGAAGTTTCTAAACCACAAGTGGAAACTCCAAAAGTGGTTCCATTTCCAACTCCTACTGTAACTGAAAAAAAAGTAGAACCTAAAAAAGAAGAAAATAATAATTCAGGATTATTTTGGCCAGAAGCAAAACCAAATTTTGCAAGTAGTTCAAATAATAATTTAGGAAATAACGATTTTTTTCCTCAAACACCAGTAACTAATGAAAGAGAGTTTAATCCACAATCATTAAATTCAAGTGAAGATTTAGGAATGCCTGACTTACCTCAAGGAAATATTAATTTAGGACCAGGTCCTGGACAAATGGCTAATCCTGCAATAAAAATAAGAAGAGCAGCTTAAGGAGGAATTTATGAATATAGAATTAAATACTATAATTACATTAGAGAATGGTGAAGAATATTTAACTATAGATAAAGTAACAAAAGATAATGTTGATTATTACTATATTGCTCAACTTAATGAAGAAAAAAATGATATAGCTAATAACTATAAAGTGGTAATAATAAAAAAACAAGATGGTAAAGATGTAATTGAGGAAGTGCTTGGAGAAGACAATCTAAAAGAGATATTACCATTATTTATTGATAAAATAAAGGAATAAACATTGTTTGTTTCTTTTTTTCTTTATTTTTGATATAATTAATTAGGAGGCGTATACAAAATGAAGAAAGTAGTAGTATTAGGAGGAGGAACAGGACTATCAACTTTACTTAGAGGTCTTAAACTTTTTCCTATTGATATAACAGCAGTCGTTACAGTTGCAGATGATGGAGCTTCATCAGGAAGACTTAGAGAAGAATTTAATACTCCTGCTGTAGGAGACTTACGTAATGTGTTAGTATCTCTTTCAGAAGTAGAACCATTAGTAGAGCAACTTTTACAATATAGATTTAAGACAAGTAGTGATTTAAATAATCATGCAATGGGTAATTTACTTTTAACAGCACTATTTAACATAACAGGAAACTTAACTGAATCATTGGAATCACTAAGTAAAATATTAAACATTAAAGGTAGAATATTACCATTTACAGAAGATAAACCAATACTTATGGCTTATACCAAAGATGGTGAAGTAATTGAGGGAGAAAGTAAAATTACCAAAGCAGGAAAACAAATTGATTATATAAAATATAAAAACGAAGTTAAAGTAACTCCGGAAGTAATTAAAGCAATTAAGAAAGCTGATTTAGTAATATTAGGTATAGGAAGTTTATACACAAGTATAATACCTAATTTGCTAAATGATGAAATGAAAGAAGCATTAAAAAAATCTAAGGCAAAAAAAATGTATGTATGTAATGCAATGACAGAACATGGAGAAACAGATGGGTTCTATGTAAGTGATTGTGTTAAACAAATAAATAAATATGTTAAGGATGATTTTATTGATGTAGTAATAGCAAACTCTAAATTGATTCCAGAAGATATTCAAAAATTATATTTAGAAGAAGAAAGTACACCAATATTAATAGATAAAGAAGAACTTAACAACATGAATGTTGAACTTATTAAAGATGATTTAGCATTAATTATTAATAATCAAGTAAGACATGATCCAATTAAAACAGCTCTTGCTATATTTAGTTATTTAGCAAAGGATAATTAAAATGACTTTCTCAACTGAAGTAAAAAATGAAGTAACCAAATTAGAAAGTACAAAACTAGAATTAATATCAGAATTATCCGCCATAGTAAGAAATTCTAGTGAAATAGAACCATACATAAAAATAACTATTGAAAATAACTCAGTAGCAAGAAGAATATTTAAATTGTTTAAGGATATTTATGAAGTAACACCAATTATTACAGTAAGACAAAGATATGGCTTTAATAAAGGAATTAATTATATATTAGAAATAAAACATAAGAATCACGAAATATTAAATGATTTATCTATTATAGATAAAAATAATAATTATTTGAATATTCCTAAGACATATATTGTAAATGATGAAGAATTAATAAGAGCATATTTAAGAGGATTATTTATATCTACAGGTAGTATTAATGATCCTAAAACATCAAGATATCACTTAGAATTTATTATAAATGATAAAGACTATGCTAATTATATATCAAAATTGCTTAATGAATTTAATTTAAACAGTAAAGTAATAAAAAGAGAAAAGAATTATATGGTATATATAAAAGAAGCAGAAAAGATATCTGATTACTTAAGAATTATAAAGTCATATAATGCTGTAATGTATTTTGAAGATATAAGGATATATAGGGATCATAAAAATATGACTAATAGACTTAATAATTGTGAACAAGCTAATATGGATAAAATATTTTTAACTTCATCTAGACAAATAAAAGATATCGAAAAATTAAAAGAATATGATATAATAGATTTGCTTGATGATAAAATAAAGGAAGTAATTGAATACCGTTTAAAGTATCCAGAAGTTTCTTTACAAGAATTAAGTGATATAATAACAAGTAGTACTGGAAATAAAATAACTAAATCAGGACTTAACCATAGATTTAGAAAAATAAGAGAAATAGTTACAAATATAGAGAATAAATAAGGTGGTTACACATGGATATATATAAATTATTAAATAAAGAAGTACTAGATTATAATGATATAAAAGAAATTAGAAATTATCATATAGATACATCTTCTGAAGGAGTAATGGTTAAGACATATGATGATTTTATAAATAAAATATTGTTAATGATAAAGTTATGGCCTCAAAAAGAAGGAAATACTATTAATTATTTATTTGGAAGTGGAATTGGTATAGAACTCGCTTTACAAGGTAATGTTATAGGAAGAAAAAAGAATAATAATTGTTATTCTTATAGGCCTCATAATGATATTATTTTATATGATGTTAAAATAATTGATTATGAAGATGAGAAAGATAGTTATAATTTTAAAGAAGCATTTGGTAATATCGAATTTTATCCTAGTTATGAATTAAAAGTATTGTCTAATATAAATAGTAATTTACTTGATAATACTTGTGAAACAGTAGTTATAAATAATCATAAAGTATTAATACCAGAACTAGAAATATTATTTTTAGAGAAATATTTACAAAGAGAACTTGTAAGTAGAGAAGAAGGATATGATTATGAACTGTTGTTTAGAGAATATGAATTAGATGTTGATAAAATAATTAATTATTTAGAAGATTATTATATTAAACCTAAAATATCTAAGGATGAAAAATATTATAATGGACTATTAGATAAACAAATAAAAGCAATTGAAAGAATACTTAATAATGGTGGTAAAATAGTTACTAATTTAGAAAATTTAGAGTTACAGATAGATTCATTTCCTAAAGGAAGAAATATGAATTATGCTGGAATATCAATAGACTTATGGATACCTTTAAGCATAAAGAGTATCAGTTATAAAAATAAATATTATCATATTGATGATGAGAAATATTTAGATAAATTAAGACAAAGAATAAAAATATATAGTGAAACAGAATATCAAAGATACGAAGAAATAGTAGTAGATATTCAAAATATGGCTAGAAATAAAGAAAAAAATAATATATAATAATTAACTAGAAAGAAGTGAAATTATGACTTTATTTGAAGAATTAAAGTGGAGAGGATTAATAAAGGATATATCTTCCCCTGAATTAGAAGAAAAATTAAATAATGGTGGTCTTACTTTTTATATAGGAACAGATCCTACTGCAGATAGTTTACATATTGGTCATTTATCTTCATTTTTAATTTCTAAAAGATTAAAAGAAGCAGGGCATAATCCAATATTATTAATCGGAGGAGCTACAGGTAGAATTGGAGATCCTAGACCTACAACTGAAAGAGAAATGAAGACTATTGAAGAAGTAGAACATAATATTAAATGTTTAACAAAACAAGTTGAATATTTATTTGGATTTGAAATAGTTAATAATTATGATTGGTCTAAAGACATTAACTTTATAGATTTTTTAAGAGATTATGGAAAATTCTTTAATATTAATTATATGTTAGATAAAGATATTATTAGGAGAAGATTAGAAACAGGAATTACCTATACAGAATTTTCTTATATGATAATGCAAGCAATGGATTTTTTAACTTTATATCAACAAAAGAATTGTACAATGCAAGTAGCAGGTTCTGATCAATGGGGTAATATTACCGCTGGTATTGATTTAATAAGAAAAAAATTAGGTAAAGAAGCATATGGATTTACAATGCCACTTGTAACTACTAAAGATGGAACTAAGTTTGGTAAAAGTGAAGGAAATGCTTTATGGCTTGATAAAAATAAAACTTCACCATATACAATGTATCAATACCTATTAAATGCGGAAGATGAAAAAGTAATTGATTACCTAAAAGTATTTACATTCTTACCTAAAGAAGAAATTGATAGATTAGAATTAGAAGTTAAGAATAATCCGCATTTAAGAGAAGCACAAAAAACTTTAGCTAAAGAAGTAATAATATTCTTACATGGAGAAGAAGAATATAATAAAGCTGTTAAATTAACTGAAAGTTTGTTTAATAATAAATTTGATGATTTAGAACTTTCTGATATTGAAGATATATTTAAAAATGAAAAGATTAGAGAAGTACAAACTAACAAAAATATAGTAGATTTACTTATTGATATGGGAGTATCTTCTAGTAAAAGAGAAGCAAGAGAATTTATAAATGGAAATGCTATATCTATAAATGGAAATAAAATAAATGACTTAGATTTAATAATAGATGATAATTATTTCTTACATAATACATATATTATTATTAAAAGAGGTAAGAAGAACTATTATATGGGAAAAAAATAAGCTCTAGTGTGTGTATCTAGAGTTTTTTATTTACAAAACTTTTATATTATATTGATAAATATAATTAGAATATGAAAATTATTAAATTAACTGATGTTTGCGAAATCGTTAGTTATATAAAAAAGAAGATCATTTTGTTGTTTTAAAGGGAAAAATAAAAAAAACCATAATAATAAAAAATAAATTTAAATTTTTTAGTAATTTGTCTAGGTTTGTTTTAAATGGGTTAATAGATACAGTGATAGATCTAATAATGATTATTTAGATAAGTCTAATGTTAATCAATTGGTAATGGCGGAAGAGTTTGGTGCTCAACCATTATATTTATAATATATAGTAGTATTTATATGTATAATAACTGTGTGAGCAGCATTATTTCCATGTGACGAATAGCATATATTAATTCTTGTGTTCATATAGTCTTATGTGAAGGTAGTCAAAGTAATCTTTATATTTTAAATCCTTTAAAGATGTTGTATTTTATCAGCTTATCCATATATTGTTTTGGAAACATAAAATTAAAGTAAATCTCTTGCTTTTTTTTCTATTGTTTGATATATTTAAAATAGAAAGTGGTGATACAATGAATTCATCCAAAAGAAAAATGTTAGTAATATCAATTATTATTGTAATTATAATAGTAGCAGTAGTCTTAGGAAGTACTTATGCATATTTTACTGCTCGAGCAAATTCTAATAATATAGTAGGATCTACTTATACTTCTGATTTTGGTATAGAAGTATTTGAAGTTCAAAAATCAACTTCATTAATACCGCTTAGTGATGATTTAGTAACTAAGGCAGTTAGTAAAGCAAGTAATAAGTGTTTAGATAATGATGGACAAGAAATATGCTCTTTATACAAGTTAGATGTAGTAAATAATGGTAATGCTATTGACTTACAAGGGTTTATTAGAACTTCTACTAGTACTTATACAAGTAGTAATTTAAAATATATGGTATATACAGAAAATGGTGGAACTTATACACCAGTTACAGATGCTTTAGTTCTTACTCATAATTCTGGTGATACAGTATATTTTAAAAAGAATAATGCTAATTATATAACTTCTTTACTAGATGGAACAACATCCCCACAAAAAATAACATATTATATAGTGTTTTGGATATCTGAAATAAATGGAGATCAAAATGTTGATCAAAGTAAAACATTTGATTGTAAAATAGGCTTTGAATCAATGTATGGTGATAAGTTAACCTCAACATTTGTAGTATCAACATAAATGCAACTTAATATTGCATTTTTTTTCTTTTTTTGATATCCTTATACTAGGTGATGCTATGAATAAGAAAAAAGAAATTAGTAAAAGTGATATATTTTATTTAGTAATATTAATACTTAGTTTAATGATAATGATATCTAGTATAACTATTGCATATTTTTCTATGATGGCAAGTCAAGAAGAAGATGATACTAAATTATATACAGGATCTTTAGTTATTAATTTTATTGATGGAAATATTATTAATAATCCTACGCTAATACCTAGATATGAACCTAATTCTATTAGTGATATTAATAATGTATATGTAAATGAATTTGAAGTAGAAAGTACTGGTACATTAGACCAAAATATTGATATTTATATGGAAGTACTTGCTAATGAATTTGCTAATAATACTATTAAGTATAAACTTTTTGACAATAATGGTAATTCTATATCTACAGGATACGTTAATGGTACTAATACAGTAAAAATTGCTGATACTAAATATTTAGAACATGGTACTAAACAAAAATATACTCTTATGTTATGGATACAAGAAAATGAAGAAAATCAAGATAATGAAAAAGGAAAAGATTTAAAAATTACTTTAAATGTCGAGGCTATTCAAACTATGAAATAATAGTCTTTTTTCATTTAATTTTAACTTGTATATTAGATATATTTATTGTATAATAAAATAAGAATAGTAAGGGAGAGAATACTAATGAGTGATGAAATAAAAGTAAAACATTATAAAGTAAAAGTTGTAAAACAAAAGCAAAATCCCATTAAATTTATAGTAAGTGTTATATCATATGCTATATTTATATGGTTATTATTAATTGGAGGTACTCTTCTTATTTATGTAGCAGATATTAAAATTAGAGGAATGAAAGGTGATTATACGCCTCCTAAATATAATGCTTATGTTGTAGAAACTGGTAGTATGATTCCAGAAATATTAGTGAAAGATGTTGTTTTAACGAAAAAGATACCTACGGAAGATATTAAAGTAGGAGATGTTATTACTTTTTTATCTGCAGATCCTAGACTTCCTGGTATAACTATTACTCATAGAGTTGTTGATATATATACTGATCCTGTAACAGGAGAAATTGAATATCAAACAAAGGGAGATAACAACAATAGTGTAGATGCAACATTAACTCCTTCATATAACGTACTTGGTAAAGTAATATTAAAATTACCAAAATTAGGATATTTACAAGAGTTTTTAGTGGATATGAGTGGATGGATTTATGTAATATTAATACCATGTTTTGCTATAGTTTCTTATGACATTATGAAATTATTTAAACTTGTTGGTAAAAAAGCAAAGGTTATTAAAAGTTAGGTGATTTACATGGGATATAATAAAGATGGATTAAGAGTTAAAAAGATTGATAATAGAAAAAGTGAGATTGTTGTAGAAGAAGATAAAAAGAAGAAACATCCCCTATTACTTTTCTTCTTTAATCATAAGCTATTATCGTTGATGTTATTACTATTTGCTTTAATGTTAATTGTGTTAGGTTTGCAACTTGCTATCTCTAATTTAAAAGGAAGTATTGATCCAAGTGATATATTAACTTCTTTAGAAATGAATTTTCATGATGGAACAGGTGATGTTAATCTAAATGGTAATAAGCCTTTTACAGATGATGATGCTAAACGTAAGTTATATAAAAAATATGGTAATATCGGTTTAAAAGATGGTGTAATATTGGAAGTAAAGACTTTAACATTTTCTGATAAAACAGTAATTTATTATAGCGATGGAAGTGCAATGATACTTAATAAAAATGGTAGTATTGTAAGAGTATCATCTTTAGGAGACGGAAGTTTTGGGGTAGATGATAAAGGTAATATAAAAGAAGGTGCCAAAACTCTAAATGTAAAACTTAATAATACTGTCACTTTAAAGGATAAAACAATAATAAAATATTATAGTGATGGAAGTGCTGAAATAACTAAAAATGGTAAAAAAATATTTGTAAGAGATGGAAGTACAATTAAATTATCCAAAAATAATGAGTATATAATAAAAATAAATCCAAGCGGTATTTCTTTCTTAAAAGAAGAGAAAAAAATAGGTAATAGTACTATTAAATATTATAGTGATGGTACCATTAAAGTTATAATTGATAATAAAGAATATGTTATTAGAAATGACAAAGATATAAAAATAGATGGTAACAATATTAGTTTTCCAAATAATAATGCAGCAGTAGTAATTGATACTAAAAAATTAAATGATGGAACAGTTGTTAAATATTATAGTGATGGAAGTGCTGAAGTAATAAAAACAGAAGGAGAAATTATTTTTGTAAGACAAAGTGGAGATATTTTATATAATAGTAACGAAAGAATAAGTGAAATTATTGAAGATTCTATTGGGAATAAAATATATGAAAAAGATACTCCGAATGGAGATAAAGTTATAATATTTGATGATGGTTCTGCTGTTATTGTTCATTCAAATGATAGTAAAGAATATGTAGATGAAAATAGTGATATAAAATATGATGAAAATGGTAATATAAAAAATATTGAGGAAACAGGTAAAGATAATAAATATGAAGTAGTTTTAGATGATGGTACTGTAATTACTATTTATGAAGATGGAGATGCTGTTATTGATTATCCAAATGGGGATAAAAAATATGTTAATGATTATGGTGATATAAAATATGATGAAGATGGCAACATAAAAACAATTAATGGAGAAACATCTAATCCTAAAGATAAAAATACATTACCTGATGGAACAATAGTAACAGAATTTGAAAATGGTGTAATAGAAGTAGTAGAGCCTGATGGCGATAGATATTTGGTAAAAGATACTGATATTGTATATGATAAAGATGGGAATATTGATAAAATAAATAATAATGAAAATAAAGATGTAAATAAAAATACATTACCTGATGGAACAATAGTAACAGAATTTGAAGATGATGATAAAGTGATGATTGAATATCCTGATGGAACTGTAATTGTTACGGATAAAGACAATATTAAATATGACGAAGATGGTAACATAGAAGATATTGATACGGGATTAGTTGTTGACATGGAAGACAAGGATGAAGATGATGAAATAAATAATGATATTACTATTACTAATCCTACTAATAAAGATTTAAAATATCGTTTAGTAATTGAAGAAACTGATAATTATTCAAAGTATAATGTAAAAAGATTACCAGCAGATTTTGTTAAATATCAAGTAGATGTTGATTATAATAATAGTACACCTAAATATTTAAATAATAATATATGGACTATTGGAGATATTCTTGAAGGTGGATTAAAAATAGAAAAGGATACTTATATATTATATGAAGGAATAATAGAAGCAAAAAGTAGTGTTAATGTTAGTCTTAGTTTATGGTTAGATTATGAAAATATGACTAATGAAAATCAAAATTCAGCATTTATTGGGACTATTAAAGCGTATGCTTGGATAGATGAAACGTCTAAATAATAGGCGTTTTTTTCATACTATTAGCAATTATTTCACAAACAAATGTGCTTAATTTAAACAAAAATAGTAAATTTTTCAACTTTTTTCATAAAAAAGAAGTAATTTGCAATTTTTTTTATCAATAATACTTATAGAGGGGGGAGGAGGTGACAATTGCCTACAAAAGAAAAATTAATTAGTCCTAGAATACAATTATGCTATGATAAAGTATTTAAAAAAGTATTTAGAGATAATCCAAATGCTTTAGCAAAGTTAATAAGTGATATAACAGGTATACCTTATCTTGAAATAAAAGATAATATAGTATTTAGTAGTAATGAGCTTAGATTAAATCACGTAAAAGAGAAATCTAAGGTATGTGATTTTATTGTTAATGTAGACAATTACAGTATTAATATAGAAATGAATATGTATCCTAGTAAATGGATAAAATATCGTAATTTTGCTTATTTAAATAATTTATATAATGGAATAGTAAATTCTGGATTAAAGTATAATGAATATGGTAAAAAAGTAGCTATACAAATAAATTTTAATGTAAACTATAAAAGAGAAGAATTACCAATAAGTAAATGTGTAGTGTTTGATACAAATAGGTGCAAAATATTTATAGATAACTATTATATTTACCAAATAGATATTGTTAAGTGTTTAGATATAGTATATAATGAAAGTGAAATAACAAATGTGTTACCTGGAATAAGATGGGGAGCACTATTATATGCAGATAATCTAGATGATATAGAAACAATACTTGGAAATGATTTATTAGATAAAAAGGAGAAAGAAGAGTTTATGAAAACAGTAAAAGGAATAGTTTATGAAGGAAAAACACCTGATATGGATTGGGATATTGAAAAAGATATAGAAAATCAAATAGCATCAACCAAAGCCGAATTTATAGAAGAACATGGTGAAGAAATAAAAGCAGAAATAAAAGAAGAAATAAAGAAAGAATATCTTGAACTTAATGGTGAAAAAACTTTAAAAGAATATCTTGAATCAAACAAAGATAAATATATTGCAAAATATTTAGATGATAACAAAGATAAAATAACATCAAAATATTTAGATGATAACAAAGATGAAATAACATTAAAATATTTAGATGCAAATAAAGATAAAATAAAAGCCGAATATCTTAATCAACTTTCTTCAGAAACTAGAGAACAAAATACAATTCTTCTTATAAAAAACATGCTAAAAGAAAATGTACCTCTAAAATCTATAGCAAAAATTACTAATAAATCAATTGAAGAAATAAAGAAAATTAGTGAAATAAACTGATATAATAAATGTAGACGTGACAAAAAGTTGAAAGTCTACATTTTTATTTTATTTGACAAAAACATTTGTTTATGTTAGTATATATATCAATTTCAGGGGGTATATATATGGTTAAAGAAGTAAAGGGGTTATTATTGGAAATATTTATTTTAAGTTTTATAATAGTAATGAGTATATTGCTGTGTTCTAATTTAAAAGAAGAACATTTAAAAAAAACAGAAGCAGTTATGAGTTATGTTAGCAACTTATCAATAAATGTAGTGAATAGAAATGAATACTATTTATTTCCAATGACAGATGAATATGCAATAGATAATTCGGAAAAGAATACTATTAAAGTAAGTAATTATAATGATGATAATAAAGAATATTCATTGTATTTAAAAGTAGATAAGAATTCTACTACTGATATAAATTCATTAAATTTTATGTTTAATGATAAAATTATTGATTTTAATGAAATATATTCATATGAAGATGAAAATTATATTTATTATCAGGTTTATCATAATAATGTAAGAAAATGTGATTATATAGATTATATATTTTGGTTGAAGGAAGATAGCAAGATAACTAATATTAACTTTATATATTCGTTTGAAGTAATTTAATGTATGTAAACAGGCTAAAGCCTGTTTTTTGTGTAAAAAAAAGTAGAGTTAAAATTAAACCCTACTGTAGAATTCTACTATTAATGCTTCGTTGATATCAGCATTTAATTCGCTTCTTTCAGGATATCTAACATAAGTAGCTTCTTTTTTATTAGCATCAAAAGATATATAATCAACTCTTTTGTTCATAGCTTCTAATGAAGCAAGAACTACTGGATGATTCATAGAAGTTTCTTTTAATGTAATAACATCTCCAACTTTTACTCTATAAGAAGGGATATCAACTTTTTTACCATTTACTAAAATATGTCCGTGGTTAACTAATTGTCTAGCACCTCTTCTTGTAGTAGCAAATCCAATTCTATATACGATATTATCAAGTCTACTTTCTAATAAAATTAATAAGTTTTCACCGTGAACACCTTTCATTTTACCAGATTCATTAACTAATTTTTTGAATTGTTTTTCACTAATACCATACATGAATCTAACTTTTTGTTTTTCAGTTAATTGTACTGAATAGTTAGAAGGTTTTCTTTTTCTATCTTGACCATGTTGTCCTGGACCGTAAGGTCTTCTAGCAATATCTTTTCCATTTTCAAGAATAGAAAATGATACTCTTCTAGCTTTTTTGTTATTTGGGCCTGTATATCTTGCCATTTTTCTTTCCTCCTTCCGCTTTTAGAGGATTCTCTTCTTTTATAGGGTGTTTTTGTCGTACTTTCGTTATGCAGCAGATAATTACTTATACATAACACATTATAAAATATGAGAATAACGCTGCTAAATGCATAAATATTGTACAATAAATAGTATTATTAGTCAAGAAAAAAATGCAAATTATCTAAAAACAGAAATAACAACAAAATCTGTAAAAAAAGTGTCAAATATTATTATAGAGAAAAAAAATTATGCTATACTTATTATGATACTGATTGTAGAAAGAGTACAATTAGTGGAAAGAGGTGTTTGGTTCAGGGGAAAAAATAAAATGAATAATAGGGAAAAAATAAAAATAGGAAAGGATGAATAACATGAAAAAAATATTTAAATTAATATTATTAGTGTGTGTTGTATTTTCACAAATATCTTCACCAGTTAAAGTTATTGCAGAAGAAGTACTTGCCAATACTCCAAGTATAGAAACTGTTAATGTCACTGGTAATAAAGATAATGAACAACTAACTATAAATATCGATGGTGTTAATTTTATAGAAAAAACTGAAGATGAAAATCCAGTTAATAATAGGTATATTATTAAAACATCTCTAAAATTTACTTATGTGACTGGTGAAGAAGAAACTTTATTATCTTATAAGTTGTTTAATGGTAGTGAAATTAACAATGGTAGTGCAAGTTTTGAACTTGAAAACTTCGGTTATGGCTATAATGGTGAATATACTGTTGATGTTGAAGTGTATGATGTGAAAGATGCAACATTTGCAGGTGATACTTCTGACGAAAATTTGGCAAAATATATAGAAGAAGAACAACTAAAGGCAGTAGTAGAAAAAAGCCAAATTATTAAAGGAGAAAGTATTGAAACGCAAATAATTTTAGACGTAACAGGGGATGTAGAACCAAAGAAAGATGAAACAGATCCTGAAAATATTGTTACATACTATGAAACTAAAACTAATAGTAGTGGTAATGTAACATATGACGTTAGTTTAAAAGGTAGTATATCTGATAGTATTTTAGAAAAGGGATACTTTAAAGTAGTAATTAATGATAGTTTAACTTTATATCCTTACAATTTTGAATTAACTCAATTATTTTCTAATTTATTAAATGGAGATTATAAAGTTAAAGTATATTTTATTAATGAAGAAAAAGATATAATATTAGAAGATGAAGTTCTTATAAGAAATACTGTAGGTAATGATAAGTATAAAGATTATTACGGTGGAGAATTTGAAGATGTTTATAACAAAGTATTAAGCTCAACTGTATTAACAGAAGAACAAAAAGCAGAATTAACTGATATTGACTTTGATAAATTAACACAAATGGTAACTGTAGATGAAATAGACAAAAAAATAGATGGTCAGTATTTCTATGATAGATATAACGAAGAAACAGTTAGTGTAATTAATAGATTAGATGGTATTTTTGATGCTGATAATGTAGGAAATGCTAAGAAAGTATCATACTATTTAAATTTAATAGCAAATGATTCTTATTTTAATGGATTTGATGCTACTATAACTGATCCATATGATAATGTAGTGAATCCTGATAGTCTTATTGGAACAGGAATGAAGTTAATATTAAGTTATGGTGGTGCTAGCTTAGTATATACATTTGTAGTTTCTGGAGACTTAAATGATGGAGTAGTAACTGGTGAAGAAGTAAATATTGCATTAAATAGTGTTTTAGGATTCCAAAGTTTAAATGCTATTGAAATGTATGCTTTAGATGTAAATAATGATGACGTAATAGATTTGCTTGATATTACTAAAATAGCTGGTTCAATTAATAATAAAGGTTGGGTAAATGAGACTAATTTAGAAACTAACATTAATTCTAGTTTAAAAGAAAATAGTTCTAATGATGAAGTAATTAGAGTAGGAGATACTTTTAAAGTAGATTATGTATTAAATGGTCTTACTGATAAAGATATTTCTTTAAATGGTATTGAAGGTATTATTGACTATGATAGAGATGTTTTAGATTTAGTCGGAATATCTGCTAATAATTATTTAAATGAATATAGTAATTATAATTATGAAACTGGAAAATATATTTATGTAGGAGATGAATTATTAAATAAAGATAGTGTAGTATTAACTTTTACATTTAGAACTAAAATGGAACAAACTACTACAATAAAAGTAGTTGAAGAAAAAGCTGCATTTGATGGTGATGCTATAAATGTAAATAGTAATAGTACAATTGATATTAAAATTGATAGAGCATTAAGTACTAATAATGATATTACATCACTTAATTCATCAATAGGAACTTTTGATAAACCATTTAATAAAGATGTATTAGAATATACTTTATATGTTGATTATTGGGTAAAATCAGTTACTTTAAATGGTGTATTAGGAGATAAATATGCTAGTACTTTAGCGTTTAAAGAATATGCATTAACAGGAGATACTACAGTTATTACACTACCTGTAGTAGCAGAAAATGGAGATATTAAATCATATATAATAAATGTTGTTAAAGTATATCCAAAATCTACAAATAATTATTTATCTAAACTTGAAATTGAAGGATATGAAATAGATTTTGATAAAGATACATTAGAATATAGTATTAAAGTTTCTTCTGATGTAGAAACTTTAGATATTACTGCAGTAGCAGAAGATTCTAGTGCTCGTGTAAATATCTATGGAAATAGTAATTTCAAAGAAGGAGAAAATAAAGTAACTGTTGTAGTAACTGCTGAAGATGGTAGTGAAAGAACATATACAATTACTGTAGATAAAGAAGCTAAAAAAGAAGTTGTTAAAGAAGAGACAAAAGAAGAAGAAAATGGTAATAGCCAATTAGAAAAAACAATTATCATAATATTAATTATCTTAGTTATTATTGGACTTCTATATTTAATCTTCAAAAAAGATGATGAAGAAGATATAATTGTAACTTCAAATAAAAATAATAACAATAATAAAAATAGCAAAAAATAGAAAAAGAAAGTAAATAATCTTTCTTTTTTTTATATCTTTTGGTATAATTTAATATGATAGAGAAGATGGTGATAGGATGAATAATAAAGGACAAGCTTTAGTAGAGTTTATTTTAATATTACCTGTTTTTATCATGATTCTTTTTGTTATTATTGATTTTGGAATGATTTTTAATAAGAAAAGTAATTTGGAAGGTATTAGTAATGATGCTGTTTTAATATATAAAGAAAATAAATCACTTGTTGAAATTCAAGAATTATATAAAGATATACAAATAGAATTGGTAAATGTTAATGATTATACTAAATTAGTATTTAAGGATAAAGTAAATATAGTGACTCCTGGAATGAACAGGGTATTTGGAGACCCGTATGTTATTACTATTGAAAGGGTAATTCCTTATGCTTAAGTTAAATAATAAAGGACAAAGTTTAGTTCTTTTTGTAGTATTACTACCAATATTATTATTTGTAATTGTATTAGTTGTTGATGTTGGTAGTATTATGACTTCAAAGCAAGATTTAAATAATATTAATTATATGATGGTTGATTATGGCCTTGACAATATGGGAAAAGAAAATATTGAAAGTGAAATAACTAATTATATATTGTTAAATACTAATAAACTTGATGATGTTGATGTTAGAGTAATAGATAATGAAGTATATATTTATATGAAAAAATATGAAAAGAGTTTAATCTCTCATATATTTAATATAAAAGGTTTTGAAATAGTATCGGAGTATAAGGGTACTATTATAAATGATAAAAAAAGTATAGAAAGGATAAAGTGATATTATGGCTACTAATCAAGGTGGAAAAATAATTTGTGTATCTTCTGTTAAAGGTGGAGTAGGAAAAACTACAATAACTATAAATTTAGCGGGTATCTACAGTCTTATGAAAAAGAAAGTATTAATAATTGATTTAGATCTTTTTAGTGGTGGTGTAGCAGCTTGCTTAGATTTAAAAAATAAAAAAGATATATTTATGATGATTGATAGTTTAAGTAATAATCGCTTTACTTCTTTAAATGATTATGTAGAATCTTATAATAAAAATATTGATGTAATTGCAGCTCCAAGAGATCCAAGACAAGCATTAAAAGTAGATCCTAAATATTTGAATATTGTCTTGGAAATGGCTAAAAAAGAATATGATATAATTTTAGTAGATACTAATCATATCTTAGATGAAGTTAATTTAATTACTATGGATTATTCATATATGAGTTTATTTATTATTACTAATGATTTAGTAGATTTAAAAAATATGAAGAGTATTGTTAGTATCTTTAAGGATGCTGATAAAAATAATTATTTAATATGTTTAAATAATTCAAGAGATACAGGTAAAGATTATTTATCTATGTTTGATATTAGAAATATAATAAAAGACAATATAGATTATACAATATCTAAAAACTTTTATATAAAAAATATTGATAAGTATGTATTAAATGGAGAAATATTAACACTAAATAAAAGTATTAATAGATTTCACAGTAGTGATATAAATAACATGAAAAAAATGGCTTTAGATTTAATTGATGATAAGCATATAGAGGATGTGAAGAAAAATGGCTAAACAAAGTTTAATTGAAGCATTTAATGTAAAACCTAGAAAATTAGATACTAAGGCAGTAAATGATTATGATATATTTCCGGATAAAGATTTACTTGATAAATTAAGAAGTAAAATAATTCAAGATTTAATTGATAATAATATTCCAGAAGATAAGATGCTAGAACAATATATTAATGATGAAATAGATGAAGTTTTAGTAGGGTATGATTTAGGATACTTAGAAAGAAATCATATATTTAACCTAATTCAAAATGAAGTTAATGGATATGGGCCCATAACGGATTTATTAGAAGATGATACAATAACGGAAATAATGGTTAATGGAATTAATGAAGTATATGTTGAAATTGATGGCAAAATAGTAAAAGATGAATCAGTATCTTTTATAAATGATAATCATATAGTAAGAACAATACAAAGAATAGTTCAACCTTTAGGAAGAACAATTGATGCTGCTAACCCAATGGTTGATGCTAGACTTAGAGATGGTTCAAGATTAAATGCAATAATACCGCCATTATCTTTAAGAGGACCTGTTTTAACAATAAGAAAGTTTGCTAAAGAGTTAGATGGTATTGATGAGTTATTATTAAAAGGCTCTTTAACTAATGATATGGCAAGGTTCTTAGAGGCTTGTGTACAAGCCAAAGTAAATATCATTATTTCTGGAGGTACTGGAACTGGTAAAACAACACTTTTAAATATATTAAGTGGTTTTATAGGAAATGATGAGAGAATAATTACTATTGAAGATGCTGCAGAACTTAGACTTAAACAAAACCACGTAATATCATTAGAAACAAGATTAGTAAACTATGAAGGAGAAGGGGAAGTAACCATAAGAGATTTAGTAAGAAACTCTCTTAGAATGCGGCCTGATCGTATAATAGTAGGAGAAGTAAGAGGAAAAGAAGCATTTGATATGATGCAAGCAATGAATACAGGACATGAAGGTTCTATTACTACACTTCATGCTAATTCTCCAACTGATGCATTAAATAGACTTGAGACAATGATACTTATGAATGAAATGGAAATACCTGTTAGTGCTGTTAGAGGTTATATTGAAAATGCTATTGAACTAGTTATTCAAATAGATAGAATGAGTGATGGCCGAAGAAAAGTAACAAATATTTCTGAAGTAGTAGGACTTAAAGATGGAGTGCTACAGTTAAATGAAATATTTGGATTTGTGCAAAAAGGAATTGCCGAAGATAATTCGGTAATCGGAGACTTTACAATGACTAAAAAAGTTCCTAAAATATGTGAAAAATTACAAAGAAAAGGAATTACAGGAATAAAAGAAATGTTTAAATAGAAAGGGTGATAACTATGGATCAAAATTTATTGTTAATGATAATTCAAATTATAATTATCGTTGTTTTATTCATAGTTATTGTTTTCATGTTAAGACAAAATATATCAATAAGACATGAAAGAAGAATTGGAAGATATAGTATTGAACCAATTAAAAGTGAAAGTTTATCAGTATTTGATAATCTATCAATAAAATATTTAAAATTTATAAAAAGAATAAGAAAAATATTATTAAAATCTAATTTGATAAAAAGAATATCAAGAAGATATGAAAAATATACTTTATTTGGAAAAGATACTGTAGCGGTAGATTATATAGCTCATAAACTAATAATTGCTATAACATTTGTATTATTAACTGTTTTTTCTCAAGTTTTACAAACAAGATTAGTTACTTTATTTGAATTATTATTTAACTTTATATTAGGTTATTATATTCTGGATATATATTTAATATATCGAAATAAAATGAGAATAAAGAAAATAGAAAATGAGATGTTAAGAGCGATAATTATTATGAACAATGCTTTTAAAGCAGGAAAATCTACTATGCAAGCAGTACTTATAGCTAGTGAAGAATTACCTGAACCAATAAGTGATGAATTTAAAAAAATATATCAAGATTTAAAATATGGACTAGGGGTAGACGTAGTATTTGAAAGATTTGCTAAAAGAATCAATATAGAAGAAGCAAGATATATATCATCATCTCTTACTATATTAAATAAGACTGGTGGTAATATAGTAAAAGTATTTGATTCAATTGAGAAAACATTATTTGATAAAAAGAAATTAAAAGAAGAACTTAGGAATTTAACAGTAAGTTCAAATTTAGTTGTAAAAGTTCTTATGTTTGTACCGTTTATATTTGTAGGAATAATATATATATTAAACCCTAATTATTTTGATCCATTATTTGCTTCTACTTTAGGTTATTTTGTCTTATTTGTAATTTTTGTTATGGTAATCGTTTATATATGGTTTTTACAAAAGATAATGAAGGTGAAGGTGTAATATGGAGAAGAAACCGGAATTAGCAAGAAAGATATATAATCAAAAAACTATTGATAAAATGGATAAAAAAATAAAATTATTAGGAGTTTATAACAAAGTTGATGCAATTAGATTCTTAAATCTTCGTTTATTTACTTCCTTTATTGTCTTTTTTGTGGTATTATATATCATAAATCTTGGTTATGTTGTAGCGCCACTTGTTACAATATTGTATTATTTTTTGATTGGAAAGATTTTAGTAGATGATAAAATTAAGAAAAGACAAAGTAAATTAGAATCTGAAGCAATGCATTTTTTTGAAGTATTAACGTTATCTTTAGAAACAGGAAGAAACTTAGAAGAAGCATTAAATGTAACTGTTAATAGTATTGATTCAGAATTATCTGATGAATTTAAAGAAGCATTAAGGGAAGCAAGATTTGGTAAAAGTTTAACGGAAGCTCTTAATGACATGCAAGAAAATATTCCATCAGAAACAATTAATAATATAATATTAACTCTTACTCAGGCAGATATGTTTGGTAGTAGTATTATTGATACGATGTATAATCAAGTAGATTATTTAAGAGAGAAGAAGAAATTAGAAATTAAAGCAGAGATATCTAAAGTACCTATTAAAATTAGTATTATTTCGGTATTATTCTTTGTCCCTTTAATTTTATTAATTATCTTGTCTCCAGTAATATTAAGTTATATAGGATAGGAAAGGTGAAAATATGTCAGGACATTCAAAATGGTCAACAATCAAAAGAAAAAAAGGGGCAATAGATGCTGAGAGAAGTAAAGTATTCCAAAAATTAGCAAAAGAATTATATGTAGCTGCTAAAAGTGGAGACGCTGATCCTGCAAATAATGCTGCACTTAGAATGGTAGTAGAAAAAGCTAAAAGTGAAAATATGCCTAAAGCCAATATCCAAAGTGCTATCGATAAAGCTCATAGCAAAAATAATGACGAAAGCTATGATGCAATAATATATGAAGGATATGGACCTGGTGGTATTGCTAT
The DNA here is from genome assembly GCA_944368815.1 of uncultured Bacilli bacterium. Classification (GTDB taxonomy): domain Bacteria; phylum Bacillota_I; class Bacilli_A; order RF39; family UBA660; genus CALVVX01. The sequence goes on along the minus strand of CALVXD010000002.1, from coordinate 4,488 downwards.
TATGATTGATTGCCTTACTGATAATAAAAATAGAACTGCAAGTTTTGTTAGAAGTACTCTTACTAAAAGAGGAGGTAACTTAGGTACTGATGGTTCTGTTAGTTACTTATTTAAAAGAAAAGGTTTAATTATTTTAGATAAAAAATATGATGAAGATAAACTTATGGAAGATGTATTAGGACTTGATGCAGAAGACTTTATTCCAGAAGAAGATGGATATTCTATATATACACTTCCAGAAAACTTTATTAGTGTTAAAGATGGACTTACTAATTTAGGATATGATGAAACACTTGTATCAGAAGTGACATTTATTCCTGATAATTATATTTCATTAGATGAAGAATTAAAGGAAAAAGCATTAACATTAATAGAACAATTAGAAGATATAGATGATGTTCAAAATGTATATCATAATTTAGATATATAATTTGACATCTTTTTTTTTAAAATTATAGACTTTTTAATAAAAATATGATATTCTTTATATAAGAATAGGAGTGATCGATAAATGAAAAATAGATTAATAAGGGAAGGTAAAGTAAAAAAAAGCCTTATATTTTCAAGTTTGTTATGCTGTGTGCTATTCTTAGTTGTAAGCATTAGTAATAGTACTTATTCATTAGATTTAGCACCAAATGAAAAATGTCCTAAAGATTTTTTAGAAGTAGCAAGAGATGAAGTTAATTATAAATGTTATAGACAAATAAATAATGTTGATAATGCAGATGAATTTGCAAATTTTAAAAACTATTGCGAAAAAAATTTGAATGGTAAGTATACTTCTACTAGTAATGGAAATGGAGAAATAACAGCAACTTGTTATACCAATAAAGTAACTACAGATGGTGGTGGTTCAACAAAGACAGTGACGTTAAATGCAAATCATGGTACTTTTTGGAATGATCAAACATCATCCGGAACTACCACTGTAAGTATTGAAGCTGTATATGATGCTAATTCAATGATGTATAAGTTAGAATTGACTTATGATACTGGTAAATATAGTTTGCAGAGATCAGGTTATAAATTCAAAGGATGGTCTAATATGGCTGGTACAGATGGTTTATGTGATGTTACAGTTCTACCAGGTGGATCAGTTGAAGGACCAGCTAGTGTATATTATGCTTGTTGGGAAAAGGAAGTATACAATATAGGATTTAATCCTAATGGCGGAGCACTAAAATCAAATAATCCAATGTATTCACATATAGACGGAAGAACTACAGAATGGATATCTAGGGCAAGAGATTTTGAATTATCCTGGGTTTCTGCTACGAGAACTGGTTATTATTTTATGGGGTGGGACCAAAATTTAAATTGTTCTTCTCCTAAAAAATCCGAATATATAGTTTTAACTAGAGACATTTTATACTATGCGTGCTGGGAAAAAAATAGTTCTGGAGGTGGAAATACTGGTGGCGGAAACAATAAACCTGTTATCACTTGTAGTGCAACAAGTATTGGATTATGGTGTACAGATGCAAATACAGATGGTGGAGTAACCGATTTGCAAACGAAATTAAAATATCTTGACTATTATACTGAAGGTGAAATTGATGGGAAAGTAGGACCATTAACAGTAAATGCTATAAAGAAATTTCAACAAGCTGAAGGTATAACTGTTGATGGAAATGCTGGACCTGTTACACTTGAAAGATTACGTTTAAGATATAATGAAAAAATACAAGAAAATAATGATGAAGAAACTCCGCCTGACGAAGAAGAAATACCAGTAAATCCTTTAACATACTATATTTTAAAATATGATACAAATGGTGGAACTTTCGCTAATGGAGAAACTGTTAGAACTATATCAGTTAGCAACGAAACAATTATTGAGGCGCCACCATATAATCCAACAAGAGATGGTTATAAATTTGATGGATGGTATACTAGTAGTGGACAAGCATTTACTTTTTATAAATCATTAACATCTGATACAACATTAAGTGCTAAATGGTCTAAAATTAATGATAATAATTGTACTTATAGCTGTAATTCAGGTGATGTATTTGATCCATCAACTAATAAATGTATTTCTATTCAAAAATTTGATAATGATAGAAATTTACTTTCTGTAGTTAATTATACTAAAGTTTGTTCAAATGGAACTTCATGGTATTCTAATTATAGTTGTACAGGAAATTGTAATAAAAATGATTGTTCTTCAGGATATATGACTAATTTCTGGTATGAAAAAAATGAATGCCATTTTGGTGATAGTTGTAGTGATGGTAGTTCTTCAAGTTGTTCAATAACAATGAAGAAAGAATGCTATAAAGTATATGAAGCAAATGTTGATTGCGATGATGACAACAATAGTTCTGGTAACAATGAAGATGTTAATAACAATCCACAAACTGGTAATATATTGATTGTAATAGTATGGGTTGTGGGAATTAGTGCATTAATATATGCTATATATTATTATAATAAAAATAAAAAATTAAGTTAATTAATTTGAATCTATTAAATAAGTAATAGATTCTTTTTTTAAACATTTTATAGTTTTTGCATATAATTTAGTAGGTGATAGTCTATGTCTAAAATTGACGAATTTAAAGAGTTTGTTAGAAAAAATCCTAGTTTAATATCACAAGTAAAAAATAATAACATGACTTGGCAACAATTTTATGAATTTTATGATTTATACGGAGAAGATAAGAATATATGGAATAATTATATAAGAAGTAATAACGTAGAAAATAATAGTAATACTAAAAGTACTAGTAGTTCATTAACAGAAATAATTAATATGGCAAAAAATATGGATGTTAATAAAGTGCAAGAAGGAATAGTATCATTACAAAAAGCAATTGGATTAGTAAGTGATTTGTTTGTAAAAGATAATTCTAATAAAACATCAGAATATAAACCTAGACCATTATATAAACATTTTGAAGATTAATGACTTTAGAACTTCAGTATCAATTAAAAACTAATCCAAATTATATAAAATTTTTAAGAGAGTATTCATATTGGTATAAACTATTAAATAGAAATCCTGCTTACTTTAAAGAATTTGTAGAAGATATGAAAGATAAATATAAGTTAAAACCTACTGATAGATTAAATAAGATGTTAGAAAATATAAATATGTTACAAACTTTTTTAGATGTATTAAGATAGTTATCTATCTTTTTTTCTTGACTTAATAATTATTATATAGTAAGTTTATATTAGAAAAGGTGATTATATGAAAGTTATAAGTGGAACTTTAAAAGGTAGAAATATTTTAGGATATAATATAGCAGGAACTCGACCTACAATGGATAGAGTAAAGGAATCAGTATTTGGTACTATTCAAAGTTATGTTCCAAATAGTATTGTCTTAGATTTATTTGCAGGTAGTGGTAATTTAGGAATAGAAGCAATTAGTAATGGTGCTAAATATTGTTATTTTATAGATAATAATATTGAAGCTATAAAGATAATAAAAAAGAATATTGATACGTTTAATATCAAAGATAAATCTACTATATTACATGGTGATTATAATAAAACACTTGATTATTTTCATAATAGTAATATTAAATTTGATATTATTTTTGTAGATCCTCCATATAAATACGAAATAATAGAAAAAGTAATTGATAAAGTTATAGAATATAATTTATTAAATGAAGATGGAATCATTGTTCTTGAATTTGAAAAAGATAAATTAAAAGAAAACTATGAAAATTTAAGTCTTATAAAAAATAAAAAATATGGTGAAAAATATATTTATATTTATCAAAAATAATTGACTATAACTTTTATTCGTGATATATTTATTACATAAGAATAGGAGGATTAATTGATGAAAAAATTAAATAGAAAAGGTTTTACTTTAATAGAGTTGTTAGCAGTTATCGTAATATTAGCAATAATTATTGCGTTAGTATTTCCTCAAATTACAAATGTTATAGATAATAGTAAAATTAGTACAATACATTCTAATGCAAAAGGAATTGTTAGTTGGTGGAATACTACTATTAGTGCAGATGCAATTGTTAGTGATGAAAGTCAAAGACAAATTCCATCTGATATACCTGATGAAATTAATGCTAATTGGCAATGTGTTGGTTCTATAACATCTAAAAAGAAACCTGGTGCAACTTTTGCTAGTGTAGCTGGTATATCAGAAAGTGATTATGTGTTAACTGGAAATGAGCCTTCAGACACTACAGTTACTTCAGGAACTTGTTCAGCTGTTAGGTATTCAGCTGCTAGAGAATTAGAAGTATTGTTAGTAGCTGCTTCTGGTGGTAAAAACTATATTGCTGGGAAAGTAACATACGCATTTAGTACAGATGATAGTGGTAAGAGTGTAGCAGCATCATAATTTAATTTTTAGCGCAGGATAAACGCATGAGTTTTTGAAACTTATGTGTTTTTCATTTGATTAATCTTGTCTACATCAAGCAACTTAAAAATAGTTTCAATTTCATTTTCAAAATCAAACGAAAGATTAGTTCTAATTAAATTTAGACTTTTTTTATAATA
>CALVXD010000001.1 GCA_944368815.1 uncultured Bacilli bacterium | reverse complement strand
AATATCTTACTTTTTATTAATTTATATAAAATAAAAAACAAATAGATATTTTTGTACCTATTTGTCAACAGTCTGAGGAGAAGTAGAGATACTTCTTCTTTAATATTATGTGAAATTATGTTATTGTTAGCAATTTTGTTTAAAAAAATAAAAAGTATGATATAATTAAGTTGTAAGAAAGGATTTGATATAATGAAATTTAATGTACGTGGAGACAAACTTGTTGTAACTGACGCGATTAAAGATTATATTGAGACAAAAATTGGAAAACTTGATAAGTATTTCAAAGAGGATTCTATTACAGCAAATATTTTGCTAAAGATAAGGGGAAATGAACAAATAATTGAGGTTACTATTCCTACAGACAACTTCATATTAAGAAGTGAAGAAGAACATGAGGATATGTATGCTGCAATTGATTTGGTATTAGATAAATTGGAAAGACAAATAAGAAAAAATAAAACAAAATTAAAAAAGAAAAATGTTAATAATAAATATAAAGAATTTAATTTTGATTTTGAATTACCAGTAGAAGATGAAGAAGAAGTAAACACTGTTGTAAAAAGAAAAACAATTGAAATGAAACCAATGGATGAAGAAGAAGCAATATTGGAAATGGAATTATTAGGACATTCATTCTTTGTATATAAAGATATGCATAGTAATGAATTATGTGTACTATATAAAAGAAAAGATGGTAATTACGGAATTATAACAGTTAATTAGTTTAGAAATAAGCAAGAAATTGCTTTTTTTCTTTATAAAACTAGTAATTTAAAAGAAAGTTTGATAAAATATACATTGGAGATGATTAAGATGTTAAAAGTGTTAAAAAAATTATTTGATACCGAATATAAAGAATTACAAAGATTTACAAAAATAGCAGACGAGATAGAAGCATTAGATGAAGATATGCAAAAATTATCTGATAAAGAACTGAAAGAATATACAGATAAGTTCAAAGAAAGATTAGAAAATGGTGAAACATTAGAAGATATATTAGTTGAAGCTTTTGCAGTTGCTAGAGAAGCAGCTAGTAGATGTTTAGGTATGAAACCATTTTATTGTCAATTATTAGGAGGACTTGCAATTCATTATGGTAATATTGCCGAAATGAAAACTGGTGAAGGAAAAACATTAACTTGCGTACTTCCTGCATATTTAAATGCTCTTACTGGAAAAGGAGTACATATTGTTACTGTAAACGAATTCTTGTCAACAAGAGATTCTGAATGGATGGGAAGCATATTTAAATTTTTAGGTTTAACAGTAGGACTTAATTTAAGAGAGTTATCCCCTAAAGAAAAGAAAGAAGCATATGCTTGTGATATTTTATATACAACTAATAATGAATTAGGTTTTGATTATTTAAGAGATAATATGGTTGTAAGAAAAGAAAATAGAGTACAAAGACCACTTAACTATTGTATAGTGGATGAAGTTGACTCTATATTAATAGATGAAGCAAGAACACCATTAATTATATCTGGTGGTGTAATGCAATCTGCAAATCTATATGTTCAAGCTGATAATTTTGTTAAAACATTAAAAGAAAATGAAGACTATATTTTAGATGAAAAAACAAAGGCAGTAAGTTTAACTGATGGTGGAGCAGAAAAATGTGAACAAAGATTTAACATTAAAAATCTTTATGATATTAGCAATACAGCATTAGTTCATCACGTTAATCAAGCATTAAAAGCTAATTATGCAATGCACAAAGATGTTGATTATGTAGTACAAGATGATGCAGTAATAATAGTAGACCAATTTACGGGACGTTTAATGAAAGGAAGAGCGTTCTCAGAAGGATTACATCAGGCAATTGAAGCAAAAGAAGGTGTAAAAATTCAACAAGAAACTAAGACTCTTGCTACTATTACATTCCAAAATTATTTTAGAATGTACAACAAATTATCAGGTATGACTGGTACTGCAAAAACAGAAGAAGAAGAATTTAGAAATATATATAATATGTATGTTATAACTATTCCTACAAATAAACCAGTTATAAGAATTGATGAAACTGATTTATTATATCCAGGTAAAGCAGGAAAATATGCTGCAATAGTAAAGGAAATTGAAAAAAGACATAATGCTGGTCAACCAGTTCTAGTAGGTACTATAGCAATTGAAACTAGTGAATTATTATCTAAAATGTTAGATAAAAAGAAAATTAAACATGAAGTATTAAATGCTAAAAATCACGCTAGAGAAGCAGAAATTATTGCACATGCTGGAGAAAAAGGAGCCGTAACAATAGCTACTAATATGGCTGGTCGTGGAACTGATATTAAATTAGGAGAAGGTGTAAAAGAACTAGGAGGTCTTTGTGTTATAGGTACTGAAAGACATGAATCAAGACGTATAGACAATCAGTTAAGAGGACGTGCTGGAAGACAAGGAGATCCTGGATATACACAATTCTATGTATCTTTTGAAGATGATTTAATGGTAAGATTTGGATCAGATAGATATCGTGGAATGCTTGAAAATTTAGGATTTACTGGAGAACAAGCAATTAGAAATAAAGTATTTTCTAAATCAGTTGAAAGTGCTCAAAAAAGAGTTGAAGGAAATAATTTTGATATAAGAAAACAACTTTTAAATTATGATGATGTTATGAATAATCAAAGAGAGATAATGTATGCAAGAAGAAATGAAATATTAGATAGTGAATCAATTCATGAAAATACATTACAATTATTTAAAGATTATATAACAGGAATGGTAAATGCTCATTTAGTAGAAACGAATACATTAAAAGAAAACGATTATGCAGAAATATTAGAAGCAAGTAATGAAAATTTATTAAAGAAATATCGTATTACATTAGCGGAAATTAATAATAAGTCTCCAGAAGAAGTAGTAGATACTATTTATGAAAAAGTATTACTTGATTATAATGAAAAATTAAAAGATATTCCACAAGAAGTAGTAGATGAATTTGAAAAAGCAATAACTTTAAGGGTAATTGATAACTATTGGATGGAACATATAAGTACAATGAACCATTTAAGAGAAGGTATAGGATTAAGAGGATACGCAAATGAAAATCCGCTTCAAGCTTATACTTTAGAAGGTTATGAGCTATTTGATAACATGATGAATAGAATAAACCAAGATGTAAGTATTTATCTATTAAAATCTGAGATAAGACAAAATACTGAAAGAAAAGAAGTAGTAAAAAACAAGATTACTAATGATGGAAAAGATACTGTTAAGATTCAAAAGAAAAGTACTAAAGTTGGTAGAAATGATCCATGTCCGTGTGGTTCGGGTAAAAAGTATAAGAATTGTTGTGGAAAGTAAGATAAAATAAGGGTTTGCGAAGGTTTTAAAAATCAAAAAATCATAAAAAATAGTCGATTTGTTTCCATTTTGTTTCCAAAATTAAAAAAGATGTTACCAAAACCTCTGAAAAGCCTTATAAAATAAGGAAAAAATTTTTGGAAACAATTTTGGAAACAAAAAAGTTAGCATTCATTTGCTAACTTTTTTGTTAAAGATAACTCCGTTTACATAAAGTAAGGAGTTGTGTAATGAGAAAAGTAAATGTAGTAAAAAGAGGAAAGGTATTTCAGTATAAGTTTGAAATTGCTCCCCAAGGTGGGAAAAGAAAATTCAAAAGTAAATCTGGATTTAAAATGTAAATGTCAACATCAAAACTTAAAAATATGTCAAAGTTAAAAACTTATAATTTTTATATAAAGACTTATATGATAGTAGTGCTATGGAGTACTGGAAAGATGAAGGAAATAATAAAAGAATGCAAACATATCATAAAATATCTAATCTATTAAAGGTGTTAAGGATATTTATATTAATGTTTTCTCTATTTATATTTGTATTATTAATTACTCAAAGTATTATATATTTATCTGGAGTAACAATATTTAATGTGAATATGATTATACATTTAATTACCGATGTATATAATGTAATGATTATAATGCTTATTTTTGGATTGATATTTATGATAATTAAGAAAAAATTAAATGAAAAAGAATTATTAATAATGTTTGTTATAGGATTTTTATTATTACCAGAAATCATTCTATTAGTTGTACATTTTGCAGTATTTGGTAGTTTTATGTTTAGCTTTTATTATATGGTTATCCTTATCATAGTAATGATTTTAATTAATCATCTTATTACGAGAATAGATGAATTATATAATATTGCTACAGGTAGTAATGAATTAAAGATGAAAGAAAAAATAGACGAAATATTATTTGGAGAAGAACCAATTAAGAAAAAAAGAATTGCTATAAGAAAATTAGGCAAGTTAGGTTTAGATAAGAAATTTATCAGAATGTTCTTAAAATTATTAGAATATATTGGTGAAATTTAAAAGGATAACTCAAAAATTATCCTTTTATCATGCCTTTATAATATTTAAAAGCGATTACTCTAGTAGCAGTCTTATCAATTAATTTATCAGAAATTTCACCATTATTAATAGCTTCTTTAATTGCATTTATACTGCTTTCATAATCAGTAGTAATAATTAAATCATTCCCACTTAAAACAGCTTTAACAGTAGATGATTTAACATCACCGATTGCCCCCATATTCAAATCATCAGTTATAACTATGCCCGTAAAATTAAGATTATCCCTAAGCAAATTATGAACCTTATAAGATAAAGAAGAAGGTAAATCAGAATTTATACTACTCACTATATTATGACTAACTAAAATAGATAAAGCCCCTTCATCAATACCAACTTTAAAAGGAGGTAAATCATTATTTAAAATATCATCATAACTTCTATTATCCAAAGAAGTTCCTTGGTGAGTATCAGTATTATTACCATAACCAGGAAAATGTTTCAAAGTATAAGTAACACCCAAACCATTACTAGATTTAATAACCGTTTTAACATATTCGCTAGTCTTATCAGTGTTTTCACCAAGTGTTCTTGAATACATATAGTCATTAGGGTTAGTAGATACATCAGCAACAGGCGCTAAATTCAAATTAATACCAAGTTCATAAAGTAATTTACTTTTTTTAATAGTATCTTCCTTGATTAAATCAAAACCACCAGATAAATAAAGTTCCCTAGGGGATTTAAAAGGTTCATTAGCTAAGTTAGAATTAGTACTAATTCTATTAACCTTACCACCTTCTTCATCTACTGCAGTTAAAATAGGCGTTTTAGCCACATTTTGATTATCATTAATCATTTTAATAACTTCATCTTTAGTTTTATCATTAAAATCTTTCGCATAAAACACATAACCACCAAATTGATATTTTTCTAAAACATCGGTCTGATTTTCGGATGGATATCTAACAAGTAAAATTTGTCCAATTTTCTCATCCAAACTCATATTTTTTACTTTTTGATAAGAAATATTATAATAATCTTTAAAAATCCCATTATCATTAAAAGCTAACGGAAAATCATCATCAGAAATAATTTCATAATCATTTAAATTACTAATATCATCATAAGTTTTTATCATATCACCAGGATTTAAACCAGATATATTTTTTTCATATATAATTCCTTTATTATCTTGAATTAAAAGAAACTCATCATTTTTACCAATAACAAAAGCATAATTCAATGTATCTTCTTGAACATCTTTAACTACTTCTTTTTCATTACACCCACTTAATAAAAATAATACCAAAAATAAAATTAAAAACCTTTTCATATTCATTTTCCTTTCAAAAATATTATACACCAAATATAAATATTCATGCATAAAATACTAAGTTAAAAATATAGAATATTGAAAAGTTGTAAATATAGCTTTATTTTTAAGATGTTGAATTTTGTTTTATACTAGTATAGATATTAAATTTAATTGGTATTTTAAGTGCAAATATTTAATTATCAATAGTAAATTAAAAATTATTAAAAAGCTCATTTACGTTTAAGTTCCGGTAAAATTTTAAATAATGAATAAAAAAGATGAATCCTGTGGAAAAGAATTTATACTTCTCATCTGTTGATGATAGTTATAATTTGTTTTTAAAAGAAAATAGTATCTCAAAATGTAGTTTAGCATACATATTTGTAGGAAAATATGTTGAACAAAATGTACAGATAATGGAATTTATAAAAATAGAAAATGGGAACTTAGTACCAAAAGATGTATTAGAAAAAAATGAAATATTATCAAAATTAATATAAGGTTAAAACAGTAGATTTAAGGTGCTACTGTTTTTTCGTATAAAATAATAATGATCAAAGAGAAAGGAAGATGATAAGATGATCAATATTAGGAAAAGAGGAAATGTATATCAGTATTGTTTTGAAGCAGGAAAAGTAAATGGAAAAAGAAAACAAATTACTAAATCAGGTTTTAAAAATAAAAACGAAGCATATTTAGCAGGACAAAAAGCCTATGATGAATTTATAAATGGAGAAAAAGTAAATGAATGTGAAATGTTATATTCTGAATATTTAGATTATTGGATGAAAGAATATTTTGAAGTAAATTATAAATATTCTACAGCAAAAAGGTATAGAGAATCTTTTAGTAATATTAAAAAAGAATTAGGTAATTATAAATTATCAAAATTAACACCATATATTCTTAATCAAGCATTATTAAAATTGTATCAAACATCCAATAAGAAAGAGGCATTAAGAAATTATCAAAAAGTAATTAAAAGTTCTTTTAGAGATGCAACTTATTATTTTGGATTTATTAAAAATAATCCAGCGGGTGACTTACAAATACCTAGAGTATTATCATTTGAATTAAAAAAAACGATATAGGTCACATTTATACTAATGAAGAAATAAAAATTATCTTGAATAGATTTAAAGATAATAAAGTGTTTATATGTGCATTTCTTACTGCTTGTTATACAGGAATGAGAACAGGAGAGGTATTTGCGTTAACCTGGGATGATATTGATTTAGAGAATAGAATTATAAAAACAAATAAAACTGTATATGCCAAAGATAACGAGAAAAAAGGTAGATGGTATTTAGGTACAACTAAAACAGTTGGAAGTTGTAGAGAAGTTTATATTTGTGACACTCTGTATTTAGTACTGTGTAATTATAAAAAATTACAAAATAAATATAGGAAAGAGTATGGAAAGAAGTATAAACAATATGTATTAGAAGAAGTAAGAAATAAGTATGGTAAGTTAATAGAATATAAGGTTGTAGAAAATACTTCTAAACATAATAGAGTAAAAATAGCATTTACGAGAAAAGATGGGACGTATTCTGGAAAAAATATTGCTAAATATCCTAGAATTATTCATCACGAACTAGGAATAAAATGCAGGTTTTATGATCTGAGAGGAAGTTTTGCAACTAAGGTGTTAAGAAGTGGAATAGAAATAAAAGACATATCAACAGTATTAGGACATAGTAAGATTGAAACAACAGAAAATTACTATATAACTAGTACAAAAGATACTCTAAAAAAGGTTTGTGAATCCTTTGAAAAAGAAATTGATTAAAAAATAATTAGTAAAAATATTATTGATGATTAATTGTTAAAAGAATTTATAAATGATATAATTAAATTACAACTTTACTTTTAAAATAATGAGAGGAGGATAAAATGAATTCATATAAATATGATATAAGATTGTGTACATCAAAAGATGTAAAAGATATTTTTAATATTCAAAATATTGTTATAGAAAACTTTAAAGATGAAGAAAAGGGATATTTTTTGCCATTTAAAGAAGAAAGTTATATGCGAATAGTTAATGATCCAATTAACGATGGAGAAATATATGGAGCATTTTTAGAAAATAAAATGGTTGCATGGATATTTTTATCAGTTTCTGATAGAATGAAGGAAATTAGAAATTATATTCCGAATATTGAAGGTAAATGTGCTGATATTGATGGAGTAATAGTTTTGCCTGAATATAGAGGTAATGGCTTGCAGAAAAAATTAATAAACTTTTTGGAAAATAGAGCAAAAGAAAAAGGTATTACTAATATCGTTGCGGAAGTGACATTTGGAAATGAGCATAGTTTAAATAATTTGAAAGAATTGGGATATGAAATAAAAACTTGGTATCAAAAAGATGAAAACATAAAAAGGTATATATTATTAAAAAGATTGGAGGATAAATAACATGAAAAATAATTATTTATTAATACATGGTAGTTTTGGTAGTCCCTTTTCTAATTGGATTCCATGGCTAAGAAAAGAATTAGAAAAAGAAAATTTAGAAGTTTATACACCAGATTTCCCAACGGGTGTTTGATTCCAAAATTACCAAAACTGGTCTAACCTTTTAAAAGCATATGTTGATTCAGGTATCATAAATAAAAACACTATAATTTATGCACATTCTATAGCACCGATATTTGTATGTAAATTTTTAGTAGAAAATAAAATTAAGGTAAAAAGATTAATCTTTGTTTGTGGTTTTAATAACTATTTAGGAATAAATGAAGAATATGATACTGTTAATGAAAGTATGTATTTTGATAACTTAGAAGATATTAAAAACTATTGTAGTGATATTATTTGCTACTATTCAGATAATGATCCTTATGTAAAATATGAAGTAGAAAAAAATTTTGCAGATAAAATTGCAGATGAACAAATTTGCATAACTGGTGGAGGACATTTAAATGCTGAATCTAATTATTTAGAATTTGAAGAATTATTAAATAACAAATAGGAGGGATTAAATGAATTTTAATGTAAATAGAGTTAAGATATTTGTAACAGTACCTATTGATAATGTTGAGAATGTTAGAAAAGCAGTTTGTGAAGCAGGTGCTGGGATAATAGGAGAATATTCTTATTGTACTTCATCAACAAGAGTAACAGGAACATTCATACCTAGTGAAAACGCTAAACCATATATTGGAGAATTAAACAAATTAGAATATGTTGATGAAGAAAAATTGGAATTTGTATGTGATGTCGATAAAGTAAAAAAAGTAATAGAACAATTACGGGTAAATCATCCTTATGAGGAACCTGCAATAGATATAATTCCTCTAATAGATGAAAAAGAATTTCATTAAATTTCACTGGCCTAATTTATAGATTTAATAATCGCACATTTGCTTAAAAATAAAGAATATGGTAAACTATAAGAGGTAAATGAAATGTTGACAAGGTCATCTATTTGTCATCCAATGATAGATTACAATAATACTATATGTACTAAAAATATGGTATGTATTGTCCATTAAAAATAATAAATAACAATAATAACATAAATATAATAAATAAAGATAATACAGGCCATACCTGTACATGTGGAAGTGGCAAAAAGTATAAGAATTGTTGTGGAAAGTAATAAATTTTTAAAAAAGAAAGGTAGACTAATGGTCTATTTTTTTCTATTTAGTTAGATATAGAGTTAATAGGTAATTCAAAAATAATATTGTTAGTAAAAAAATATGAAAAAAGCAGAAAACTATTTAAAATAAAATTTTTATAATGTATAATTAAAATAGGTGATATATATATGGAAAAAAGAGAATTAGTAAATAATTATCAAAAAAGTATCGAAGAAATAGAAAATTTATGGAGGTTTCTTTGAAATAGATAGTAAAAAAGAAATTTTAGATAAAAATAATAAATTAATGGAAGAAAGTAATTTTTGGAATGATACTGAAAATGCTAATAAAATAATAAAAGAAACAAATTTAATAAAAAGAGAAGTTGAAAATATAGAATTTTTAAATAAAAAAATAAAAAATAATTTGAATATGTTAGAATTGTTAACTGAAAATGATAAAGATTTATATGAATTAATAGAAACAGAATATAAAGATGTACAAAAAGAACTAGAAAAATTAAAATTGGAGACTTATTTATCAGGAGAATATGACCATAATAATTGTATATTAGAAATACATGCTGGAGCAGGCGGAACCGAAAGTTGTGATTGGGCTAATATGCTTCTTAGGATGTATACTAGATATTGTAAAGATAAAGGTTATACTGTAGAAGAAATAGACAAGCAACTTGGTGAAGAAGTTGGAATAAAAAGTGTTATGATAAAAATTATTGGAAAAGATGCTTATGGATATTTAAAAGGTGAAAAAGGGGTACATAGATTAGTTAGAATTAGTCCTTTTGATAGTAATAAGAGAAGACACACTTCCTTTGCTTCTGTAGAAGTTGTCCCTGAAATTGATAAGAAAATAGAAGTAGAAATAAACGAAAATGATTTAAAAATAGATGTTTATCGTAGCAGTGGAGCAGGCGGACAAAGTGTAAATACAACTGATAGTGCAGTTCGTGTAACACACCTACCTTCAGGAATAGTAGTTACTTGTCAAAATGAAAGAAGTCAAATTCAAAATAAAGAAAAAGCAATTGAAATTTTAAAAAATAAATTGTATTTATTAGAGTTAGAAAATCAAAATAAAGAATTGGGGTTATTAAAAGAAGGACAAATGAGTATTGGATTTGGTTCTGGGAAAAGAAGTTATGTTATGTGTCCGTATACTTTAGTTAAAGACAATGATACAGGATATGAAACAAGTGATGTAGAAGGAGTATTAAATGGAAATATAGAAGAATTTATAATAGAAGGGATAAGGAGGCAAGTATGATATTTTTTAGAAAATTAAGAGAAAAAAGAGTAAATGAAATATTGAAAAATGTTAATAGTAGACACTTGCTTAGAAGATATATGTTATTAGCCATTGGTTGTTTTATTGTTGCATTTGCATTCAATTTATTCTTTTTACAATATGGTATTGTATGTTTTGGAATAAGTGGTCTATCAATAGTTGTAAATGAATTTGGAGTAGATCCATCATTATTTATTTTTATAGGTAACATAGTTTTATTAATCATAAGTTTTTTTGCATTAGGTATTGATAAAACAAAAAATTCAGTTATAGGATCCTTGATATTTCCTTTGTTTGTAAAATTAACATCTCCTCTTACTGCATATATCCCATTAGGGGATGTTGAAATGATAGTTATTGCTATATTTGGAGCAGTACTTACAGGAATAGGATATGGAATTATATTTAAAACTGGTTTTACAACAGGGGGAACCGATATCATAAATCAAATCATATCAAAATATAGTAAAGTAAGTTTGGGTACATCAATGTTAATGGTTGATGGATTAGTTGTATTGTCCGCTAAGATCGTGTTTTCTTGGGAAATAGTTTTATATGGAACAATAGTGTTGTACATAATTAGTATACTTACTGATAAAGTAATTTTAGGTATTTCGCAAAGTAAAGCGTTTTATATAGTAACAGATAAAGTAGAAGAAGTAAGAGATTTTATGTTATCTATTATGAATGGTGGGGTCACTATAATAAATGCTAAAGGTGGATATAGTAATGAAAAACAACAATTATTATTAGGTGTTGTTCCTACTAGATCATATTTTATAGTAAAAGAAGGGCTTAAAGAAATAGATAAGGACATATTTTTCTTAGTATGTGATGCATATGAGGTAAGTAATAAGGAGTAATTAAAATGGAAAAGTTAGATAAAAAAGATAATTTTGATGTAACAGAACTTATCTTAAATATTAATACAAAACATTTAATAAAAAAATATATAACTTTTATATTTGGACTATTTTTAACTGCATTAGCTTTTACTATTTTTTATTCTCCTAATGATATAGTGTGTGGTGGAACAACTGGATTATCTATTATATTTAGGGAGTTATTAAATATAAACCCTTCATTATTTATTGCTATAACATCTCTTATATTATTAATATTTAGCTTAATTTTTTTAGGATGGGAAACTACAACAAGAACAGTAGTAGGAACGATTTTATATCCGGTTTTTATAATGATTACAGAATTTCTTGCAAAATATATTCAGTTTGAATCTTCAAGTATGTTTTTGACAATATTATTTGGAGGTATTATATATGGTTTAGGCCTTGGATTAATGTTAAAAACAGGGTTTTCAAATGGCGGAACAATGATATTGAATCAAATTTTAAATAAATATTGCAAAATGTCTATTGGACATGCTAATTTAATTGTAAATGCTGCTATATTAATTTTAGGCGCTTTCGTATTTGGAATTGATAAAACTATTTATGCCTTATCAACAATATATATATATTCTATGGTTACTGATAGAGTTATAATTGGTGTATCAAAATCTAAAACATTTTATATAGTAACAGATAAAGATGAAGAAGTAAAGGAATTCATCATTAATAAGTTGGGACATAGTGCTACTATTATTGATGCAAGAGGAGGATATTCAAACAAAAAAAACAAAATAATTATGGCTACAATTCCTACAAAAGAATATTTTATTGTTAAAGAATTTGTCCAAGAATTAGATAAAAAGTCATTTTTCTTAATTACAGATACTTATGAAGTTAGTGGAGGAAGATAATCCTCTTTTTTTGTAAAATTATGGGATTTAAAAAAATCTATATGAAAAAATAAAATAGTATGTTATAATTATTAATGTTAAAAAGGTGGAATGAAGTATGGAATTAATTAGAATTGCAGATGTGCAAAAAACATATAAAAATGGTGTAGTTGCATTATACGATTTTGATTTAAGCATAAAAAAAGGTGAATTTGTCTTTGTAATTGGTGCTTCTGGATCTGGTAAAAGTACATTAATAAAAATGCTTTATCGTGAAGAAAAACCAGATAAAGGAGAAATAATTATTGGAGGCATTAATGTAGCAAAATTAAAAAATAGAAAAGTATATATATTAAGAAGAAAATTGGGAGTAGTATTTCAAGACTTTAAATTGTTACCTAAACTTACAGTATACGAAAATGTAGCTTTTGCACTTGAAGTTTTTGCTTGGGATAAAAAAGAAATATATAAAAGAGTAATGCAAGTTTTGGATTTAGTAGGGCTTAAACATAAAGTAAGACAATATCCAGATCAATTATCAGGAGGAGAACAACAAAGAGTAGTTATTGCAAGAGCAATTGTTAATAAACCTAAATTACTAATATGTGATGAGCCTACTGGAAACTTAGATCCTGATACTAGTATGGAAATTATGAAAGTTCTAGAAGAAATAAATAATATGGGAACTACAATTATTATGGCTACACATGATAGAGATATAGTAAATAAAATGAAAAAAAGAGTAATTGTAATTGAAGAAGGAAAACTTGTAAAAGATTATGAGAAAGGACAGTATTATAATGAAAGGGCTTAGAACAATTAGAAGATATTTTAGAGATGCTGCTAAAAGTGTAGTAAGAAACTTCCCTTTATCATTAGCATCAATTTCATGTATTACGATTACTCTTATAGTAGTAGCTGTTTCAATAGTTATCTCATACAATGTAGAGAATTTTGCTGAATCAATTAGAAAAGATGTTACAGTAGTAGTATTCTTAGATAATGATACAACAGAAGAAGAAGTTGATAAAATTGAAAAAAAATTGAAATCTATGGATAATGTGGCTAGTCTTGAATTTAAAACTAAGCAAGAGGCCGCTGACGAAGCAAAAGAAGGAAATGAAATATTTGAAACAGTAGTCGATGGATGGACCGATGATACTAATCCATTATTAGATAGTTTTATGTTAAAAGTAAAAAATGTTGAAGAAATAAAAGAAACTGTAAGCGAAATTAAAAAGATAGAAAAAGTAAATACCATAAATTATGGTGAAGATATAGTAGATCAATTAGTAACAGTATTTAAAGTAATTGAAAAAGTATGTATTGGAGCAGTAGTAGCATTAGTAATAGTAACAGCATTTTTAATCGCTAACACAATAAAACTTGCTATATTTGCAAGAAAAACAGAAATTGAAATAATGCGTCTAGTAGGGGCATCTAATATTTCAATTAAAGTACCATTTATCATAGAAGGATTATTTTTGGGAGCTATAGGTTCAATTATACCAATAATTGCTACTATTTATGGTTATATTGCTTTATATGATTATTTTGGAGGAAAATTATTCTCTTCATCATTAGCTAAATTAATAGCACCAAATCCATTTGTATATTTAACTTCATTACTATTATTAGGAATAGGAATGTTAGTAGGTATGTTTGGAAGTTGGCGTGCTGTAAAAAAATACTTAAAAATATAAGAATCTCATTAATTTTGAGATTCTTTTTCTATACCATAAATACCTGTAGTAGTATCATAAAATATATAACTTTCAAATGGATAATAAGTCAAATAAGTAAATATAACATACATAATAATAATTATTATAATAGACAACTGATTTAGCAAAGGTATGTCTCTAAAATTTAATATTTTATAGGAAATAAACTGACAAATAATATAAGTTAGTAACATAATCACTAATGTAAGCGGTAAAAATTCTCCAAATAGATAATGTATTGGCATATAAATAATTAAAAATATTGGAATCGCTAAAAATGCAGAAGCAAATAATTGTAAAAAAAAATTATTAAAAGAAATATCTTTTTTAGTTAGTATGAAATGGTCAATTATACCATATATAAGTGTGGCAGTGAATAAAATTTTCATATGTTCCCAAATGCTTTCATTAACAGGGAAAAATATAGAAGTTAGAACACAAGGGAAAAAGTCAAATACAAAATGACATAAAAACGACAATATAAATATTCCAATAACAGCATAAACTCGAGTTTTTTTCATAAAATCACCTATTTTAGTATATGTATTATTTATTAAACTATAACTTGTTATAAAGAAGTATATATAGTATAATAAAAAAGTAGTAAAGAAGTGATTAAATGAAACAATTATATTTTATTATAACTTTTATAGTGTCAATAATAATTATAACAATTGTTGGAGTGATTTTAATATCTCCTAAAAAAGAAGTAAAGGAAGTAAAAGATACAATTACATTACAAAGTGAAATAGAGAGTACATTTACTTGTTATGGTTATACTATTGATAATCCTAAAATAATAGTAAATCCATATGGAAATAGTCCTCTAACAGCACTTATTATGTTTGAGACAGATAAAAGAGAAAAATTTACGATAACTATAAAAGGAAAAAATAATGATGATATAACGTATAAAGAAGCAAATGAAACGAAAGAGCATTATATACCAATTTATGGATTATATTCTAATTATGAAAATAGAGTAGTTCTATCTACAGATACTGTGGACAAAGAAGTTAAAATAAAAACAGATTTAGTAGAAAATAGTGATATATCCACAGATGTTGTGGAAACAACTAATGGAATTAATTTAATAAGTACTAATAATGGTGTTGTTGTGGGAATAGATAAATATAGAGAGATAAGATATTATTTAGAAGGTGGTTATTCTAAAGATATAGTGGTAGACTCCAATAATCATTTATTTCTAAGCACTAATAGATTTAATAATGATGATAGTAATACAGGAATAGTTAATATTGATTTACTAGGGAAAATATATTATGAATATAATTTAGAAGACGGATACAATGGTTTAATATACAAAATTGATGATACTAAATTACTAGTTTTAAGCGAAAATATAATATTAATTGATATACAAACAGGAAATGTATTAAAAGAATATAATTTATATAAAACTAGTGATAATTATATACAATTGTCATATGATTCAAAAACTAATCAAGTAATTTTAACTGGAAAAAATATAACCTTATATTATGATTATGAAAAAACAGACTTAAATAAAATAATTGGGAATAAGGATTATGTTCCTGATGAGTTATCCACATACTTTGTGGATACACCAAATATAAATGTTGACGAAATAATAAAAATTAAGTCTAATAATCAAATATATGATATAGAAAATATTAATTTAAATAATGATATATATTTTAATATAACAAAAGAAATATATTTATCAAAATATAAAGAAACAGAAACAAGTGATAAGAATATTAATATATTATTTTCTAAAGAATACAAAGATGAAATAAATATATATAAAGAATATGATCGATTAGTAATAGAATATGATTTTAATAAAGATGATGAAGTATATTTTGTTTTAGATAAATTTCTAGGTAAGAAAGTATACGAAATAGATACTAATAAAAATGTTAAATATATTAATTCATATGGACTTAATGGTAAATATACAATGTATTTAAAAATTAACGATAAGCTTTTAAAATTGAACGAATACGTAAAATTTTGAAAGTTTTTTTATTTTTTTTGGAAAAAAGAAGTAATTTGACATTTTTTTTATCAATAATATATATAGAGGGGTTTAGTTGAAGGAGGAGATTTAATGACATAATATATGATAAAAATATAATTATAAAAATTAAGTTAGGGGGATTATATGAAAAAAATAATATTTATAATTATAATGTTATTAATTATGCCAATTAGTATAAAAGGGGAAATAAATGATTCTAAATTAAAACAAGAATATATTGGGGATATATACGCAGTATTTGAAATGTCTAATGGTGAATATTATTTATATTTACAAGATTTATTTATAATGAATGGTAAAACAGCTTATTGTATTGAACCTAATGTTCATATAACTACTTCTATTTATAGTTCTACTAGTAATTTTGATAAATTGAATTTGCCTAATGAAGTAAAAGAAAGAATAAAGTTAATTGCTTATTATGGATATGATTATTTTAATAAAAGTGATATAAAATATTTTTTAGCCGCTCAAGAATTAATATGGGAGGCTGTATTAAATGGTAAAGGAGAAGTATATTGGACAAGCATTGATCAAGTACATGGACCTAGAATTGATGTAGAACAAGAAAAAAACAATATTTTAGATAAAGTAAATAAAAATAATTTATTACCGTCTTTTAATAATAATACTTTTGATTTTATAAAAGGACAAGATATTATAATTGAAGATAAAAATTTAGTATTAAATGATTATGAAATAATTGATAGAAATAATTCCTATGTTTTTGATAATAAATTATATATATTAGATAATGTTAATTCTATAAATTTAAAAAGAAAAAGTTATACAAATGAAGTATTTATGTTTTATTATGCAGGAAGTTCTCAAAAATTTCTTACATCAGGTTATCTAGAAAATAAAAGTGCTAATGTAAATATTAATATTCATTCTGGAGAAATAGAAATAAATAAAATAGGAGAAACTGTTAAATTTGATAATGGTATACTCTATGAAAATATACCTTTAAGTAATGTAGTTTTTGAATTAATAGTAGATGAACCAATTATAGTTCAAGGTAAAACTATTTATAATAAAGGTGATGTGATTGGTATTTACAAAACGAATGAAGAAGGAAAAGTAACGATTAAAGACTTATACTTTGGAAAATATATATTAAAAGAAGTATCTTCATCTATGGGAAATATTGCAATAGATACAGAGTATAAATTTGAATTAATATATGATAAAGATAATCCTAGTTTAGCTACAACTAATTTCAATATAGAAAATGAGTTGCCAAAAGGTAGTTTAGAATTAATTAAAATAGATAAAACTAATGGAAATAAATTACCTAATACTAAATTTCAATTATATACAGAAAATGATGAATTTATATTAGAAACAGTAACTAATGAAGAAGGGAAAATTTTAATAGAGAACTTACCTTTAGGAAAATATTATCTTGTAGAAGTAGAAACAGTAGAGGGATATATTTTAGATAGTAATAAAATATATTTTGAAATAAAAGAAAATAAAGAAGTAATTAATTTAACTGTAGAAAATGAACCAGTAATAGAAGTACCTAATACTTTATTAAATAAGGATTATACTAAATCTTTTAGTATTTTAGGAATCTTTTGTGTAGGAGTTAGTTTAATAATATATGATAAAAAGAATAGGATTTCTTTTAATAGGAGTTAGTATAATGTGGGTACTTAATACAATTATTAATGATAAAAGGGAAGGTATAATAGAAAAAAATAATATAAATATGTTCTTTGAAAAAGAAGAGGTTGATAATACTAAAAAAGATACTAATATAAATGAATATTTAATGATATTAGAAATACCTAAAATAAACTTAAAAAAAGGACTATATAATATAGATTCATTTCAAAATAATGTTAATCAAAATTTAGAAATAATTAATTCTTCTAATATGCCAGATATAGAAAAAGGTAATTTAGTAATTGCAGGTCATTCAGGAACTAGTGATGTATCATATTTTAGATATTTATATAAATTAGTTATTAATGATTATTGTTATATTTACTATAATGGAAAGAAATATACATATAAAATAGTAAATATTTATAATGAAAGAAAGGATGGTAAAATAACTATACATAAGGATAGTGATATTAGAACTATTACTTTAATTACTTGTACTCTTAATAACGATAATATGCAAACAGTATACATTGGAAATCTTGTAAACATAGAAAACTATTAGAAATACTTGCCTTTTTAAATATATTTGTTATAATGAAACTAGGAGGAATCTATGAAAAAAGTAACGAAAGCAGTAATCCCGGTCGCAGGAATGGGAACAAGATTTTTGCCTATTACTAAATCAGTGGCAAAAGAAATGCTTCCAATTGTAGATAAACCTACATTATCATATATAATTGATGAAGCAGTTGCATCAGGTATTACAGATATATTATTAATAACTAGTCCATATAAAAAAATAATTGAAGATTATTTTGATGTTAATTATGAACTAGAAAAAAGAATGGAAGAAAAAGGAAAGACAGAAGAACTAGAAATATTAGGTAACATAAAGGGAAACGTTAATATTTACTTTATTAGACAAGGTGAACCATTAGGAAGTGGACATGCCATAAGACTTGCTAAGACATTTGTAGGTAATGATCCGTTTGCAGTACTATACGGTGATGATATAATGAAGTCAAATGTTCCAGTATTAAAACAATTAATTGACATATATGAAAAAAATAATGCTAATGTAATTGGATGTATGGAAGTTGATAAAAATTTAGTAAGTAGATATGGAATTGTTTCGTTTGCGGATGAAAATACTAACAAGATAAAAACAATTATTGAAAAACCAAAACAAGAAGAAGCACCTTCAAATATAGCAGGATTAGGAAGATATATTGTTAAACCGGAAATTTTTGATATTTTAGAAAAACTTAGTAAAGGTGCTGGTGGTGAATATCAATTTACTGATGCAATGAAAGAACTTATGAAAGAACAAGATTTTTATGCATGTATAATGGATGCTACTTATTATGATACTGGTAGTAAATTAGGTTACCTTAAGGCTACGCTAGATTATGCATTAGAAAGAGAAGACTTAAAAGAACCATTAAAAGAATATTTAAAAGAAAGAATAGAGAAGTAGTCTAGTTTTTAGTCTACTTTTTTTAAGAGGAATTGTTATGGAATATTTAAAAAAATTAATTAAAGCGATGAAAGATATTATAGTTGTTATGATTATCCAATATTCTTTAATATTTGGAATTGGAATTTTATATATGATATTAAACGGTGAAGATTTAATGTCGTTTTATATAAATGAAGGATATATAGTATTAACATTTATTTATGCTATATTAGTTATGGTATTATTAAATAAATATCGTGAAAAAGAACCACCATTATCATTAAAAGATTATTATGGCGCAGTATTATTTGGAATATCATTAGCGTGTTTCCTTAATATGATAATTTTTAAATTTGGAGAAGGTAATGAAGTAATTGAAGTAAATAAAATATTATTGTTTATTTCTAGTGGTGTTTTAGGACCAATTTTAGAAGAACTTTTATTTAGAAAGAAATTATTAACAGAATTACTTAAATTTAATAATAAATATGTAGCGTTACTATTGTCTTCATTTATATTTTCGTTTTTACATAATGGAGTAGTAACAATGATATATGCATTTATTTTAGGAATAGTATTTGGATTATTCTATATAAAATATAAGAATATAAAACTAACTATATTAATGCATATGGCTGCTAATATTATCGTAATATACTTAACAGGATATAATAATTTAATATTTATTTTATCTATTATAGGACTTCTAATAAGTTACTTAATTATGAATAAAAAAGTAGCAAAAAATACCTAGTTATAATAATTGTTTTTCCTTTACTTTTATAGTGATTTATTATAAAATATTTTTAAGGAAAGTGATATTATGGACAAGAATAACATATTACCAGCAGATACTTATATCGTTGTAAATAAAAGCATAATGAATAATGAAGATAGAAAAATCTTAAATATGTTATATCAACCTATAATAGGACCTTTACCAATTATATTATATTTTACTTTATGGGCAGATTTAGATAAAATGGAATTTATGAGTGGTGAATGTAGTCATCAACATTTAGCTACTAATATGCATTTAACTTTAGAAGAAATTATTAGTATTAGAGAAAAATTAGAAGCTGTAGGTCTTCTTAGAACAAAAGTAAAAAAAGGTAATGTTAATAATTATATTTATGAATTATATTCTCCATTATCTGTTCATGAAATATTTAATCATCCAATATTAAATGTTGTGTTATACAATAATGTAGGAAAAAAAGAATATGACAAATTAGTCGAATATTTTAAAATACCTAAACTAAATACAAGTGGTTATGAAGAAATTACAGCATCTTTTTCAGAAGTGTTTAGTTCTGTTCCTTTAACGTCATATGATGTTATTAATGATGATATAAGAAAGTGTAATAAACTTAAATTAAATATTAATACTAACTTTGACTTTAATTTTTTAATTGCATCTATGCCTAAGAGTGTTGATATAGATAGATGCTTTACTAAAGATATTAAAGAATTAATCTTAAATTTATCATTTTTATATGAAATAGATGCAATGCATATGCAAAATATTATAAAGGGTTGTCTTAATGAAAGAGGGACTATAAGTAAAGAAGAATTAAGGAAAAGTTGCAGAAACTATTATCAATTTGATCATGGAGGGATTCTTCCTAGTATAGTAGCTAACACTCAACCAGAATATTTAAGAACCCCTGTGGGAGATACCTCAAAAAGAGCAAGAATGATATATAGTTTTGAAACAATATCACCATATGATATATTAAAGAAAAAGAATAATGGGGCAGAACCTCTAAAAAGAGATTTAAAACTAGCGGAAGATTTAATTGTAGAACATGGATTAAAGCCGGGTGTAGTAAATGTTCTTTTAGATTATACATTAAAAACAAATAATAATAAATTAAATAGAAATTTTGTTGAAACTATCGCTGGTCAATGGAAAAGACTTAAAATAGAAACAGTAGATGAAGCAATGAAACTTGCTGAAAAAGAACACAAGAAGTATAATAAAAAAGTAGTTAAAGTAACTAGTACAGTAAAAGAAGAAAAATTACCAGAATGGTTTGATAAGAAAATAGAGAAAAAAGAAGCTCAAATAGAAGAAAAGAATGCTATTGAAGAATTATTAAAGGAGTATCAATAATATGGATAGTATGAAAGATTTAATAAAAAATACATATAGGACTAATATTGATAAGTTAGAATATGATTTTAATCAGGCAATGGAAAATGAAAAATTTAAAAAAGTAGTAGGTACTTTAAAAACATCAAAAAAAGAAATAATGAAACATACATCTAAAATTGAAGATACAGTCCGTGAACTTAATAATTGTGCTAATTGTAAGAATATATTTGAATGTAAAAATATGGTTGAGGGATATGTATATTATCCAATTGTTGAAAATGATAATGTTGTATTTTGTTATATGCCATGTAAATATAAAAAAGAATTAGATAAAAAGACGCAATATCAAAAAAATATAGAATTATATGATATGCCAAAAGATATAAAAAATGCTTCAATGAAAGATATTTATACAGATGATCCGGATAGATTTGAAGTAATTAAATGGTTAAAAAAATATATTGATAATTATAAAAAAGGGGAAAAAGGAAAAGGTTTATATTTAACTGGTAATTTTGGATGTGGTAAAACATATTTAATATCGGCAATGTTAAATGAATTTGCTAAGTTAGATAAAAAAGTAGCGATAATATATTTTCCAGAATTTTTAAGAAGTTTAAAAGAATCATTTAATGATGATGAAGAATATAAAACAAAGTTTAATTATATTAAGAAAGTAGAGTTATTACTTATTGATGATATTGGAGCGGAAACAACAACGCCTTGGGGACGTGATGAGATATTAGGAACAATTTTACAATATCGAATGCAACAAGGATTAGCAACGTTTTTCACTTCAAACTTTACGATAGAGGAATTAGAAGAACATTTTAGTTTATCAAATAATTCGTTAGAAAAAGTAAAAGCAAGAAGAATAATAGAAAGAATAAAACAACTTACTGAAGTATTAGTTATGGTAAGTGAGAATAAAAGAAAGTGAGGGTACTTATGAAAAATAATAATATTGAAAGAGAGTTTGTAGATGAAACAGGAGATAAATCTACAATCATAATAGAAGAACAAAATTCATATAATACAAATTTAAAAAGTGGTCATTATAAATTATCAGAAACAATGCGACCAAAAAATAATTCACTAGTTAAAAGACATCATGAAAATATATTAAATGCTGATATAGGAATTAGAAGTAGTGGATTTGCTGGTGTGGCTGCTTTATCTGCTATAACAGTTATTGCAGGATTAGTAATTGCGTACATTGCTTTAAAATTTTAGTATAGGGAGGTGTAACTATGGAATATGTGGCATTACAAGTTAAGACAAGTTATTCAATATTAGAAAGCTTAAATCATATACCTAAACTTGTAGCAAAAGCCAAAGAATTGGGTTACACTTCTTTAGCTATTACAGATACTAATAATATGTTTGGGGTAATGGAATTTTATCTTGAATGTAAGAAAAATGATATAAAACCAATAATAGGTATAGAATTAAAAATAAATGATAGTAAAATATTATTATATGCTAAAAATAAAGATGGTTATAAGAACTTAATTAAATTATCTACTCTTATATCTGATAGAGAATTAGTACTAGATGATTTAATTAAATATAAAGATAACCTTATTTTAATTATTCCTATATCTACTTATGATGATAATATTTATAACATATATGAAGATAAATTTATAGGATACTCTACCAAAGAAGAAAAAGTAAAAATTAATAAACCTAAAGTATTTATAAATGATGTATCTTATTTAGAAAAAGAAGATTATAAATATTTAGATTATTTATATATGATAAAAGATGGTAAAGTAATCGGTGAATATGAATTAAATACACATATTGGTAAATATTTAATGAATGGGAGAGAAGTAGAAAGTATTTGTGATATAGAAGATATAAAAAATACGATTAATATAGCAAATGATTGTAACTTAAATATTGAATATACACCTGATTTGTTGCCTATATATGATAAAAACATTGATGCATATCAATATTTAAGAAACTTATGCTATAAAGGACTTGATAAAAGATTAGAGGGGAATGTAACAAAAGAGTATAAAAATAGACTAGATTATGAACTAGATATTATAAATAAAATGGGATTTTGTAACTATTTTTTAATTGTATGGGATTATGTTAAATATGCTAAATTTCATGATATCTTAGTAGGACCAGGAAGAGGAAGTGCGGCAGGTAGTTTAGTAAGTTATACATTGGGTATTACAGATATAGATCCAATTAAATATAATCTACTATTTGAAAGATTTTTAAATCCAGAGAGAGTAACAATGCCCGATATTGATATTGACTTTGATTCTGAAAAAAGGAATGAAGTAATTGAATATGTAATAGATAAATATGGTGAAAAGAAAGTGGCAGGAATTATTACATTTAATACTCTTGGTGCTAAACAAGTAATAAGAGACGTTGCAAGAGTGCTAAAAGTTGATAACAATTCTGTGGATGGACTTGCCAAATTAATTAAGTTTGATAAATTAGAAGATAATTACATAAATGATAAAAAGTTTAAAATGACAGTAGATTCAGTGGATATATTTAAAAAAATATATAAAATTGCCATTAAATTAGAGGGATTACCTAGACATGTTTCTATTCATGCTGCCGGCATTGTTATGAGTAGGTATGATATTGATGATACAATACCACTTTATAAAAATCAATTAGGAATGTATGTTACAGGATATTCTATGAATTACTTAGAACCATTAGGTCTATTAAAAATGGATTTCTTAGGACTTAGTAATTTAACATTAATTGATTCTGTAATAAAAGAAATAAGAGAAAAAGAAAAATTAAATATAACGTTTAGTAGAATACCGCTTGATGATAAGAAAACATATGAAATTTTTAAAACTGCTAATACTGATGGAATATTTCAATTTGAGTCTCCAGGAATGCGTTCTTTCTTAAAAAAGTTACAACCTAATAATATAGAAGATTTAATTGCAGCAATTGCATTATATAGACCAGGTCCAATGGATAATATAGATACTTATATTAAAAGAAAAGAAGGAAAAGAACAAATTGATTATATTCATAAAGATTTAGAAAATATATTAAAACCTACATATGGAATAATAATTTATCAAGAACAAATAATGCAAATAGCTCAAGTTTTAGCGGGTTACACTCTAGGAGAAGCAGATATTTTAAGAAGAGCAATGTCTAAGAAAAAAGAAGAAATATTATTAAAAGAAGAATCTAAATTTATAGAAAGAAGCATTAATAAAGGATATTCTAAAGATATTGCTAAAAAAGTTTATGACTTAATTCTTAAGTTTGCTAATTATGGATTTAACAGAGCACATTCAGTAGCGTATACAATAATTGCTTATAAAATGGCGTTCATTAAGACATATTTCTTTAAATATTTTATGTCTAATTTACTTACTAATGTAATAGGAAGTGATTACAAAACTAAAACTTATATTAGTGAATGTCGAGCAAATAATTTGAAAATACTACTTCCTAGTATTAATAAAAGTACTAATAAGTATATTGCAGTAACTGATGGTATAATGTGCCCTTTATCAATAATAAGAAATGTTGGTACTACTATAACTAATCAGATAATAAAAGAAAGAGAAAAAGGAACATTTACAGATTTTATAGATTTTGTTACAAGAACTTATACATTAGGAATTAATAGAAAAACAATAACTTCTTTAATTGAAGCGGGTTGTTTTAATGAATTTAATTATAATAAAAATACACTTATTAATAACTTGGATGAAATTTTAAATTATGCAGAACTATCTAAAGATATTGGACTTATTGAAATAGAAAAACCAGAATTAGTAATATATGAAGAATACCCTAAAGAATATTTAGCAAGTTTAGAACTTAATACATTTGGTTTTTACTTAAATGAAGATCCAATTAGTAAATATAAAAATGTTGATGATATTAATTCGTTAAATATACCTAATTTATTTGATAAAAGAATAACTATAATTTTAAAAGTAAATAGAATAAAAGAAATAGTAACTAAGAAAAATGATGTTATGGCTTTTATATATGCAAGTGATGAATATGGAATGGTTGATTTAACTATATTTCCTAAAGTATATGAAAAATATAATGATATAAAGGTAAATGATATAATTAAATTTAATGGCGTAGTAGAAAGAAGATATGACAAGTATCAAGTCATAGTAAGTAGTTTAGAAGTGTTGGAGAGATGATTATGAAGAAAGATGGAAAATTAGTTAGGGATAAAATTCCTGAAATAATAGAAAATAGTGGTAAAGAGCCTATAATAAGAGTATTAGATGATACTGAATATAAAAAAGAATTATTAAAAAAGTTATATGAAGAATATAATGAAGTAATAGAAGCTAAGACAAAAGAAGAAACATTAGAGGAATGTTCTGATGTATTAGAAGTATTAATTGCCTTATTAGAGTATAATGGTTATACATTAGAAGATTTACTTAAATGTAGAGATGAAAAAAAAGAAAAGCGTGGTGCTTTTCAAAAGAGATTATACTTAGTAAAAGTTAAGTAATTAAATATTAAATATATTAAACGGATATCTATCGGGAAGATTAATTTCAAATGATAGATGTTCTTTTTTTATAGGATGTATAAATTCTAATCTTTTAGCAAATAAAGCAATACTTATATTTTTTATAGGATTTTTATTATAACGTTGGTCTCCTACTAAAGGGTATCCACGTGACGAAAATTGTACTCTTATTTGATGAGATCTTCCTGTAATTAAATTAATTTTAACTAAACTTAAATTATCTTTATATTGGGTTAATTCGTAATCTAATATAGCAAGTTTTCCTTTTGTTTTATCTACTACATAAGAAGTATTAGTTTTATTATCTTTATATAAATAATCTTCTAAATGACCGTTATTGTTAACTTTTCCATGAACAACGGCATAATAAGTTTTATTAATTTTATTAGTTCTAACTTCTTCTGATAATCTAGAAGCAGCCTTAGAAGTTTTGGCAAATACCATAATGCCACCGACAGGTCTATCTAACCTATGTACAAGTCCTAAATATACATTACCTGGTTTATTATATTTAACTTTTAAATAATTTTTTATTAATGTAAGTAAATCTATATCTTTACTACTATCTTCTTGAACAGGAATATTTACAGGTTTATTAACTACTATAATATGATTATCTTCATATATTATATTATTTTCTTGTAACTTTTCCATATATACCACAAGGCAAGATAAGATTATTTTTAGTAACAGGTAGCCCTATTTCTCCTGTTTCAACATTAGCATTATTAAAAGTTAAACTAAGTAAATTATTAAGAGAAATTGGAGATACTCCTGTTGTATAAGAATTAATTAATAAAAATGAATAATTAGGATCAAGTACATCTTTAGTTTTATCTAATAGTTCTTTTAAATTATCTTCAAGTCTCCATACTTCTTTATTAGGACCTCTTCCATAACTAGGAGGATCCATAATAATACCGTGATAAGTTCTACCTCTTCTTTTTTCTCTTTCTAAAAATTTTATTACATCATCTACTATAAATCTTATTTTATTATTATCTAAATTAGATAGGTGCATATTTTCTTTAGCCCATTCAATCATACCTTTAGAAGCATCAACATGTACAACTTCATCCGCTCCAGCAGCAGAAGCAGCCATTGTAGCACATCCTGTATATGCAAATAAATTAAGAATTCGCATCTCTTCTTTATTACTATTTTTAAATTCTTTTATTTTTTCAGTAACATAATCCCAGTTAGTAGCTTGTTCAGGAAATATGCCTGTATGCTTAAAATTAGTAGGACTTACTTTAAAAGTTAAATTATTATAGTTTATAGTCCAAAATTCTGGTAATTTTTTATTGTATTCCCAATAACCTCCGCCTTTATTACTTCTATGATAGAAAGCATCATATTTATTCCATATATCAAAATTATCTTTATTCCATATGATTTGAGGATCTGGTCTTCTTAGGATAATATTTCCCCATCTTTCTAATTTTTCTCCATCACCAGTTAATATACATTCATAATCTTTCCACTTATCACTAATATTAATCATCGTTTCACCTCTAGATGTAATTATAACATTTATGAATAAATAAGTAAAATAGTTATATTATAATGATAAAAATATAATCATATTTTAATAAAATTAATAGTAAAATATGCGTTAAGTATATTGATTAATATATATTATAATAATAAAATTAGATGTGGAAAACATTAGTTACTGAGTGTCTACCTCCAATTATAATAGAGAGGAGGTTTGATAAAATGTCAAAGAGAATTTTTACTATAAAAGTTCTTAGATATATTTCTATCATTTTATTACTCCTTACCTTATTGGTAATAGCAATAAAAAAATGACACTCATTATAGAATGAGTGCTCAACCTTAATTAATTGGTAGACATTCAGCTAGGAAAATAACCAAATGTTTTCCATTTCTATTATATGAAGATTCCTTCATCTAGATACATAATACCACAATTAATTATAATTGTCAAAAATTAATTTACAATTAAATTTAGTTATTATATAATATAACCTAAAAGGAGGACGTTATGAAAGAAGAAGAAAGATTAGAAATTATTAAAAGAGTAAATAATGCCATGGAAGAATTTAAAAAAATAGAAAAATATAAAACAGAATTAAATTCTCTTATGCAAGATGAAAAAGTTAAAAGGTATTTGTTTTTACATGAACAAATAGCAAACTATGCATATAATGAAAATTTATTTAAAGGCGAGTTAGAAAAAATGATTTATTATGAGTTTGTATGGGGATTTAAATCAAGACTTCATGGTCAATCATTTGATTCTTGTAATCATGATATATGGATCTATAAAGGTTCATATGGATATTGGGAAGATCCACGAAATGAACATGATTGTAAGTATCTATGTGATGATGAAAATTCTAAAGATTTTTACTGTAATAAATATGAGTGCTTAGAATGTGGTCAAGAAGTAGAAACAAATGATTGGAAAAGTTTTGAAAATAATCATTTTGTGTTAAAGGATATAAATCAACGTAATGTTGAATATTATAGAAATATGTATTATCAATTTTTATATAATAATCCTGTTGATGTAGCACAACAGATGGTAATAGATGAATTTAATAAAAATAAATCTAAATCAAAGCGTTCAAGAAAAAAAACAAAGTAGTAAAAGTTACTTTGCTTTTTTGTTATATAAATAATTATTCTATATTAATAATTTTACTATTCTTTTTATTATTTTCTTCTTTAGGAAAAGATATATTTAATATTCCATCTTTATATGTAGCTTTAATATCTGCTTCATTTTTTTCACCAATATAAAAACTTCTTTTAACTTCTCCATAAAATCTTTCTCTTCGAATATAATTGTCTTTAATTTCTTTAACTTCTTCTTTTATAGCATTAATCATTAAGTATCCATTTTCATATACTACCTTAATATTGCTCTTTTTAAAACCAGGTAAATCAATATCAATATTATATTTAGTTTTATCTTCATAAATATCGGCTTTCATATATTGGGTATCTGGTATCATTGGAGTATCAAAAAAATTATTTCCATTAGTCTTTTTTTCCATAATTATCCTCACTTTCAATAATATTATTAACTAAAAATTTTAAATAATACTATCTAGTTATGATTGAATCACTATTAGTTAAAGGAATATATAATAAAGCTCCAATTAGGAAGAATACATTTGCCATTAACAAAATAAATTGTTCTTTTATTGTATCTTCGTCTTCATTATTATTAATAAATTCAATTAAAGTATTATATGCATTTATAACAAAATATATATCTATAAATATTATAAAATATCTATTAAATCTAAATAATTTATTTAATTCTTCTTTGTTTAAATTATTTATGTTGAATAACATTTTTTTCTTTTCATTAATAATATAAAAAGATACTAAGGATGTAATAACTAAAAAAAAGAAAAATATAATATCTCTATTTATTTCATTTAACTTATCTTCATCCATAATATCCCTCTTTATTAAATATATTAAAAAAAAGAATTATTATTTATCGTTTTGATTATTTATTTTTTTTTAAATATTCATCACGCATTAAAGTAATAATTCTTATAATAAAATCTAAATCTTTTTCAGAGATATATTTACAATTATCAATAATGTAATTATATTTTTCTTCATTAACACTGTCAAATCTTTTTATTTCAAATAAATCATAAAGATTAACACTACAATTTATGCATAACTTTTTAATAACGTTAGCACTAGGTTCAGATTTTCCTGTTTCAATTCTTGATAATTGATTTCTATTGATTCCCAGTTCTTTGGCCATCTCTTCTTGTGACATATTTCTTTGAATACGAATTTGTTTAATTTTTATCCCCAGCATATAATCATTACTCCTTTTAAATAACTATATTATAAAGAAATAAAGGGAACAATACTTTGATCAAAACATTACCGAAATTTATTGCTTATGATACAAATTTAATCAAATTATCTTTGCTTTAATATTTTATCTACTATTCCATATTCAAATGCTTCATTGCTATCCATAAAGTTATCTCTTTCCGTATCTCGTTCTATTTGTTTTAAAGATTTACCTGTATTTTTGGCTAGAATAGTATTCAATTTATCTTTTAGTTTTAATATTCTTTCAGCCGCTATTTTAATTTCTGTTGCTTGACCTTGGGCACCACCTAAAGGTTGGTGGATCATAACTTCGGAATTAGGAAGACAAAATCTTTTCCCTTTCTTACCACTTGATAATAGAAAGGCTGCCATAGATGCTGCCATTCCAATACAAATTGTTGAAACATCACTTTTAATAAAATTCATTGTATCATATATAGCCATGCCTGATGTTATACTACCACCAGGAGAATTAATATACAAATTAATTGTATCATTATTAATACTATCTAAATACAATAATTGGGCTACAATACTATTTGCTAAATTATCATCGATTTCTCCGCTTAATATAATTATTCTATCTTTAAGTAATCTAGAATATATATCATAAGCTCTTTCTCCCATATTACTTTTTTCGATTACAGTAGGAATTAAATTCATTTATCATCACCTATAAATATAATAGTAAAAAATAAGTAATTTTATTCAAAATAATTTCGACAAAATAATAAACATTAAGCTTGTCCTTAAATACACCTATAAAAAATTCCTTGTTTTTTAGTATGCTATTTGATATAATTAGAGTGGTGGTAATATGGCTTTGGAATATAAATTAGGAAGCATAGTTATGATGAAAAAAGAGCACCCTTGTGGAAGTAATGAATGGGAAATTACAAGAGTAGGTGCTGATATAAAAATAAAATGTTTAAACTGTGGTCGAAGCATCATGTTAAGTAGAATAGATTTTAACAAAAAGATTAAAAAGGTGATTAATTTATGAGAAGAAAAAAAGGTATAAAATTACATCCCGCATGGGTATTTCTAATACTTACAATTATTGTTATGGTAATTAGTAGTTTAGGAAATTTACTTAATTTAGAAGCCCATTATAGTACTGTAAATAGTGTTACTGGAGACCTAAATACACAAGTAGTAACAATTAATAATTTATTTAATAGAACAGGACTTCAATATTTAATTAGTAATATGTTAAGTAACTTTATTAATTTTGCTCCACTTGGAAATATAATTATTGGACTCTTGGGAGTAGGAGTAGCATACAAGTCAGGATTTTTAAACTCATTATTTAAAATGATTTCTAAGAAAGTTCCTAGAAAGACTCTTACATTTATTGTAGTACTTTTAGGAGTTATCGCTTCTAGTGTATCAGAAGTTGGATATGTAATTTTAATTCCTTTATCTGCTATTTTATTTATGAATTTGGGAAGACACCCTTCAGCAGGTATTTGTGCATCATTTGCTGGTATTACTTTTGGATATGGCGCAGGGATTGTTGTAAATTATATTGATAGTGTTCTATATAATTATTCTAGTAGTGCTACTTCAATATTAGATGCTAATTATACTGTTAGTCTAAGTGGTAATTTATTCTTTATGTTAGTTAGTACAGTTTTAATTGCATATTTAGGTACATTTATAACAGAAAGATATATAATACCTAAATTAGGTAAATATACATTTGATGAAGAAGAACCTTCTCCTCATGATATAGTAACATCAAAAGAGAAAAAAGGAGTAATAATATCTTTATTATGTAGTTTGTTAGTTATATTAATACTTATTTATTGTATAACACCAAATTTACCATTCTCAGGTTTACTTTTATATTTAAAAGATGAAACTTATGTAGATCAATTATTTGGAGATAATTCTTATTTTAGACAAGGTATAGTATTTATTTTCTCAGGACTTTTAGTAATATCAGGTTTGATATATGGTCTTAGAGTAAAAACAATTAAAAATAATCGTGATATTATATCTGCGATGAATTATTATTTAAAAGAAATATCTTCAATTTTAGTATTAATTTTCTTTGCTGCTCAATTCTGTATGATATTTAAAGAAACTAATATAGGAGTATTTATTGCAGCATCTTTAGCGGAAATTTTAGAAAGCCTAAATGTTTCTGGATTACTTCTTGTAATAATAAGTTTTATTGTAGTAATGATAAGTACAATATTTGTTCCTGCTTTTGGTACAAAATGGGCAATATTTGCTCCAATAATGGTTCCAATGTTTATGCAAAGTTCATTAACTCCAGAATTTGCAGAAGCAGTATTTAGAGCGGGTAGTAGTTCAGTTTTAGGATTTACTCCACTTCTTACATATTTTGTTATATTAATTGGTTTTATTGAAATATATAATAAAAGAAAAGACGATGTTGTAACTATTACTGATGCTATATCATTAATGGTTCCATATACTATTGGTTATATCATATTGTGGTTAGTAATAGTATTAGGATTTTATATTATTGGTGTTCCTATAGGACCAGGTGTAGGAGTCATGTTATAAACTATCTATATTGATAGTTTTTTTACTTTGTTATAGATATATGTGTTTATTTTTGATATAATTTAATTTAGTAGGTGAAATCAATGAATATAAAAATTAATTATAATGAATGTTTAACGAATCTATCTTGCTCTATTAGAAAATATTATGGATTAGATTATAAGCATAATACGTTAGATTATATTGATAAATTATTAGAACAAAAATCACCAGAAAATGTTGTATTAATTTTATTTGATGGTATGGGGTCAAAAATTTTAGACAGAGTATTAGATAATGATAGTTTTTTAATTCAAAATAAATATAAAGATATAACATCTGTTTTTCCGACTACTACAACAGCTGCGACTACTTCGGTATTAACGGGTCTTGATCCAGTTGAACATGGTTGGTTAGGATGGAATATGTATATTAAACCTATTGATAAAACCATAACTTTGTTTCTAAATGTTGAAAAAGGGAAAGAAGAAGTTTGTGAAGAATTTCTTAGAGTAAAATCTAAATTATATTCAAAAAACATAATAGATGAAATAAACAAAACTGAAAAGGCTTCTGCCGTAAAATTATTGCCTTTTGGCGAAAATAAATATAATAATATTGACGAGCTGTTTGAAAATATAGAAAATATGGTGTCAAAAACTGGCAAAAATTTTATTTATGCATATTGTGATGAACCTGATGGTACTATGCATGATTTAGGACCAGATAGTGAAGAAGCAAGAAAGTTAATTATAGAGATAAACGATAAGGTAGAAAAAATGTGTAGAAAACTAAAAAATACCATTGTCTTTGTAATTGCTGATCATGGACAAGTTAAAGTTAATAATGTTTTTTTAGAAAATTATCCTGATATATATAATATGTTAGAAAGAACTACATCCCTTGAAAATAGAGCAATATCTTTTAAAATAAAAGATGGATATAAAGATAAATTTGCGGTATTATTTAATCAAGAATTTGGACGAGATTTTAAACTATGTGATAAGGAAGAAGTTATAAAAAACAATTTATTTGGATATGGACAAGCTAATCTCCTTTTTGAAGATGCTCTTGGTGACTTTGTTGCTTTTGCAAGTGAATCTAATATGGCGTTATTAACGAATGGAAGTACTCCATTATGTGGAATGCATGGTGGTAATAGTGATGAAGAGGTATATATCCCATTAATTATTATAGATAAATGTTAAGATTATATATAATTTATATAATATATAAGAATGAATAGTGGTTATAGGTGTCTATTTACTACTATTTTTCTTTACTTTAATATAAAATTTATATATAATATTTAATATGAAAGAAGGAATATTATGAGTTTAACAGCAGGAATTGTAGGACTTCCTAATGTAGGAAAATCTACTTTATTTAATGCAATTACAAAACAAAAAATATTAGCGGCTAATTATCCATTTGCAACAATTGATCCTAATGTAGGAATGGTATTAGTACCTGATAAGAGAATAAATGAACTAGAGAAAATGTATAATCCAGAAAGAGTAATACCTACTACTTATGAATTTACAGATATAGCAGGACTTGTTAAAGGAGCCTCTACTGGTGAAGGACTTGGTAATAAATTTTTGTCACATATAAGAGAAGTAGATGCTATCGTAGAAGTAGTAAGATGTTTTGATGATGAAAATGTAATTCACGTAGACGGGAATGTTGATCCAATTAGAGATATTGAAGTTATAAATATAGAACTTATTATGTCTGACTTGGAAATAGTAGCGGGTAGAATAGCTAAAATAGAGAAGAAAGCCAAAACTACTAAAAATAAAGATGATTTAAAAGAATTAGAATTAATGGAAAGAATAAAAGATAGTTTAGAGAAAAATATACCTGCTAGAAAGTTAGATTTTGATGAAGAAGAATTAAAAATGATATCATCATTTAATTTAATTACAGCTAAGCCTATTATATATGTAACTAATGTAAGTGAATTAGATTTACATAATGGTGGTAATAAATATGTAGATATGGTTCGAGAATACGCTAATAAAGAAAAAAGTGAAGTTGTTATGATATGTGCAAAGATTGAAAGTGAACTTGCTGAACTTGCTGACGATGAGAGAACTATTTTCCTAGAAGAATTAGGTATAAAAGAAAGTGGATTAGATCAATTAATTAAAAAAACATATATATTATTAGGGCTTGCAACATATTTTACAGTAGGAGCCGATGAAGTAAAAGCATGGACATTTAAAAAAGGAATGAAAGCTCCTGCATGTGCTGGTATAATTCACTCTGATTTCGAAAAAGGATTCATAAGAGCAGAAGTTATGAGTTATGATGATTTAGTGGAATGTGGAAGTGAATTGAAGGTTAGAGAAAGTGGTAAAATGCGTCTTGAAGGAAAAGATTATGTAATGCAAGACGGGGATATATGTCATTTTAGATTTAATGTTTAGATTTTTCTTTACATTAAACTCTTTTTTTGCTATAATATCACGTAGAGCGAAAGCTCCTTGCCTGAATAAGGCCGTAGACCAAAAGGAGGTGTAAATATGAATAAATATGAAATTATGTTCATAGTAAGACCAGACGTTGACGAAAATGCTAGAAAAGAAACTGTACAAGGACTTGAAAAAGCATTAACAGGAAACAAAGCTACAATCACTTTATCTAAAGAATTAGGACAAAAAGAATTAGCTTATGAAATTAAAAAATGTAAATCTGGATTCTACTACTTATACAACATTGAAACTAGTGATGATGCTTCTGTAAAAGAATTTGATCGTATTGCTAGAATTGATGAAAATGTTATTAGACATTTAATTCTTAATCTTGATAAATAGGAGTTGTAATAATGAATAAAGCAATGTTAGTAGGAAGATTAACAAGAGACCCAGAACTTAGACATACAACGACAGGAAGAGCAGTATGTCAAATAACAGTAGCTATAAATAGACCATTTTCTAGTCAAGATGGTCAAAGAGAAGCTGACTTTATAAATGTAGTTGTTTGGGATAAAAGTGCTGAAAATGTGGCTAAATATGTACATAAAGGAAGCCAAGTTTCAGTAGAAGGAAGAATCCAAACAAGAAGTTATGATAATACAGAAGGTAAAAAAGTATATGTAACTGAAGTAATAGCACAAAGTGTTCAATTCTTAGATTCTAAATCTTCAACACATAGTCAAGACTACACACCAAATACTAGTCCATTTGATAATGTAAGTAGTGAACCTAGTGGCCCTGCTATGGAAACTGTTGAAGTAGATAAAGATCCATTTGAAAGCTTTGGAGACTCTATTCAAATAAGTGATAATGATTTACCTTTCTAAAAGGAGGAAATAAAAATGGCAGAATTTCGTAAAAAAAGAAAAAAAATATGTCATATGTGTGCTGGGAAACCAGTAAACTATAAAGATGTTGCTATTATTAGTAAATATATAAATGATAATGGTAAAATTTTACCTAGAAGATTTACTGGAACTTGTGCTAAGCACCAAAGAGAAGTTGCTAAACAAGTTAAATTAGCAAGATTTATGGCATTTATACCATATACAAAATAATAAAAAGTCCAAAGTTTTAATAATTTTGGATTTTTTATTTACATTTTTAACAATTACTTATATAATATATGCCAAGGAGGTTTTGTTATGTCAGAAGATTTAATTAAATGTACCAAGATATGTGTGAATTGTGTACCAAATGATCCTGTTGACATTCGTTGTGGTGGCCCTAATTATTTAGGATTTGATTTCTTTGTAAGAGAAGAAGAAACAGAACAAATGAAAAAATTTATAATTGTTTCTTTGAAAGAACTTGAAGTTCCATTAGAAAATATATATGATAATGGAATTGTTAATCTTCCAAAGGAAAAAGTTTGGGACAAAAAAAGAATCTTAACTTGTATTCAAGGTGATGCTGAATATTTAATAAGTGAAGCAGGATATACTAGTCGTGGTTTTTATAGAAGATAAAATAACAAGTATTTAATATTTGTTATTTTTTTGTTAACTTAGTTTATTGCACTTTCATTATATTAGTATATTTATAAAATATAATGAGGTGATTATATGGAAGGAGTTACTTTTGAAGAAGTATTAAAATTAAATAATCCAGTAATAGTAGACATTCGCGATAATTATTCATATTGTTTAGGACATATACCAAACTCAATAAATATACCATACTATAATTTGTTAAGTAATTTTTCACATTATTTAAATAAAAATAATACTTATTACTTATATTGTGATTATGGAAAACAAAGTGCGGAAATAAGTAAAAGATTAAACTCTTTTGGATATAAAACGAAAAATATAATCGGTGGATATGAAGGATACAACAAATAAAACAAATGTTTGTAAAATTATTCTTTTCTATTGACTAAAATACTTTAAATATTATATAATTACATAAGAAATAGGAAGTGAATTTATGGATTATATAATAATAATTGGAATAGTTATAATTATAGTTTTAGTAATAATATCAATAATAAAAAATGTAAATGAATCTAACATTACTGAAAGATTAGGTAAGTTAGAAACTACTACAATAAAAGAATTATCAGAATTTAGAATGTCTTTGATGCAAAATATGAATAATGATTTTGAAAAATTAAATGAAAAAATAGAAAATAAATTAACCATGATAAATGATAAGGTAAATGAAAGATTAGATGAAAACTTTACTAAGACTAATAAAACATTTACGTCAGTATTGGAAAGACTATCAAAGATAGATGAAGCTCAAAAGAAAATAGAAACTTTATCAGGAGATATAGTATCTTTACAAAGTGTTTTAACTGATAAAAAGAGTAGAGGTATTTTTGGAGAAGTTAATCTAAAACATATATTATCTAATATATTTGGAGAAAAAAATGATAGAATATATCAGCTTCAATATACTTTTCCTAATAAATATATTGCAGACGCAGTATTATTTGCTCCAGAACCTTTAGGAACAATAGCAATAGATTCCAAGTTTCCTTTAGAAGCATATCAAAGAATGGTTGATAAAAATATATCTCCGGTAGAAAGAGCAAATTATGAAAAACAATTTAAAGCTGATGTTAAAAAACATATAGATGCCATTAGTATGAAATATATAATTCCAGGAGTTACTAGTAACCAAGCAATTATGTTTTTACCAGCAGAAGCAATCTTTGCAGAAATAAATGCATATCATATGGATATAACCAGTTACGCAAATAAAAAAAGAGTATGGATTACTTCTCCCACTACTTTAATGTCAACATTAACTGTAATTCAAGTACTTCTTAAAAATATGGAAAGAGATAAATATACATCAATTATTCACGAAGAATTAAATAAACTTGGATTAGAATTCTCAAGATATAAAGAAAGATGGGATAAATTATCTAGAAGTATAGAAACAGTTAATAAAGATGTAGAAAATATTCATATAACTACTGATAAAATATCTAAAAGATTTGAATCAATTAGTAGTGTTGATATAAAAGATAAAGACTATATAGAATAAATATGTGCTATATTATACCTATTTACATAATATTTAGTAGAGGTATAGTATGGCACATATTTTTTTGTTTTTAATAGGATTCTGGTTTGTTGTTATTGGTGTTTCTAATATAATTTTATATTTAAATTTACTTACAATTGGGTATAATTTTTATGAATATGTAAACTTTATAATTAAGAGTAATTTATTATATTTAGTTATAATAGGTATAATAATTATAGTGTTAACATTAATAAATAAAGGAGATAGAAAATATGAATTATATTTATGATATTATTTTAAATTTTAATGAAGAATTTTATGATTTTTACGAGTGGAAAAACAATGATAATGTAATTAATGTAAGAAAAATACCAGTCTTA
The DNA here is from genome assembly GCA_944368815.1 of uncultured Bacilli bacterium. Classification (GTDB taxonomy): domain Bacteria; phylum Bacillota_I; class Bacilli_A; order RF39; family UBA660; genus CALVVX01. The sequence goes on along the minus strand of CALVXD010000001.1, from coordinate 47,454 downwards.
AAAGTAGATGAAAATACATATGTATCTCTTAGAAATAATAAAGTACAAGTATCTATGGAAACTATTGATTCCTTAAAAAAGAATTTTTCATTATACAACGAAAAAATAGAAGGAAATATAATATGTTTAGTAACAAATGGGATGTCAGCATTTGGGGTAATGTTTAATAATAATGGATATTTAATAAAAAGAAGTAGTATGTTATTTGATGAAGAAGAGGAAGTAATTGATGAAAGTGAAAATATAAAAGAGGTAAAAATAGAATTTATTAAAAATGAAAAACAAAAAAGTGATAATATTAGTAGAATTGTAAAAGAAAAACAAAAGTTTATAAAAGACTATATAAGTTCCTTAGATGATGAATTGACACTTAAATATATTTATTATGATTATTTTGAAAAAGAAGAGGATAAAAATAATATAAAAGAAATATTATTAAGTGAAATAAATAATAAATGGAATAGTAAACTTAGTAAATTATATGATTTAACAAAACTACTAAATAAAGTAAAATGAAAAAAACTATCTTATAGATAGTTTTTCAGACTGTTGACAAACTACCTTTTTTGAAAAAATCTAAAAATTGAATTTTCAAAAGTGGGAGTAAAACTTTAAAAATCAAATAATTTTAGATGATAATTTCCTAAAATTGTTCTTTTTTTATATTAAAGTGGGGAATATAAAAAGCCGATTGACAAAGCCGATTTGAAAAATCGACTTTGTCAACGGCCTGAAAAACTATCTTATAGATAGTTTTTAAAATAAGCAAGAACCTAAGATGATTGCAAGTAAAATGTATAATACAATTATGATTAAGAATCCATTTCCACTATTGCAACCACAAGAATTAGTTGAACAATTATTAGACATATTAAACACCTCCTATTCTAATTGGGATTATATCCATGCTCCAAGGACAATTATTAATAAAATAAATAGAACTAAAACAATAGCTGCTGATGATCCGTGATTTCCCATAATTCATTCCTCCTTTTTTGTCTTTTCACATTATTGTATGGGAAAATTGCAAAAAGTGTGAATAATTTTCAAAATATATTAATATAAATATGGGAAATTGTGGAATTTACAATATATTAAACAAAAGTGTTGTATTTTTTTTTTATTTTTGTTATTATAATAATTGTATTAAAGAAAGGATGTTAGAAAAATGGAAAAGAACAAACATGAAGTTTCTGATAACAAGAAGAAAAAAGGAGAAAAAATCAAAAAAAATAATGATAAGTTAAAAAAGGGATTAGAAAAAATAGATGAAAATAGAAATTTAATTTTCTCTTTTATAGGAGGTGCTCTTTTAGTAGCTTTAATAACTGTAATTATATGGCCAGATAGAATTGCTACACTTTCTGATGGAACACAACCAATTTTAAAAGTTAATGAAGAAACAATAACAGCAGATTTCTTATATGAAGAAATGAAGAAAGATTACAACATATCTTATTTGATTGAGTATATTGATAAAGCAATTTTAGATGAAAAATACGAAGAAAATGACGAAATGAAAGAAGAAGTAGAAAAAACTGCACAAAGTTATTTTGATATGTATGAACAATATTATGGAATGGATGAAGCTACTTTTTTAGCTCAAAATGGATTTGATAGTAAAGATCAATTCTTAGATATGTTAAAGTTAGATTATAGAAGAAAACTTTATTATGAGGAGTATTTAAAGAGTCAAATTACAGATGAACAAATTCAAAAATATTATGATGAAGAAGTTTATGGAGATATCAATACTCAGCATTTATTAGTAAGTGTAAATGATGATATGAGCGATGAAGATGCAAAAGCATTAGCAGAAGAAATTATTGGTAAATTAAATGAGGGAAAAAGTTTTGATGAAGTTAAAGAAGAATATAAAGATTCAGTAACTTATGAAAACTTAAAATATGTAGCGTTTAATGCTAATTTAGAATCTTCTTTCTTAGAAGCATTAGAAAAATTGGATGAAAATAGTTATACTAAGGAACCTGTTAAGACAAGTTATGGATATCACGTAATTTATCGTACAGATCAAAAAGAAAAACCAAGTTTGGATGATGTAAGAGATTCAATTATTGAAGAATTATGTGATGAACTAGATGCTAGTGATAAAAATTTATATAATAAAACATTAATAAAAATGAGAGAAGAAGCAGGATTAGAATTTTCTGATACTGTAATGAAAGAAAAATATGAAAAATCTATAAAAGATTATAAATAAAAATTATTCCAGATAGTAAAATATCTGGTTTTAATTTTGTATTGAAAAAAATTAAATGGTGTGTTACACTTACAATGTAAGGTGATTTGTTTTGAAAAATAAAATTTTAATTATTTTAAATATTATATTTATAATTACAATTTTTATACTAACAATGTTTATTTTTAATAACAAAAGTTCTGATTATAGCAATAATAATGAAGAAGGAAGTTTTGAAAATTTAACATTTAATATAAGTAAAGAATGTAAAGATGTTTGTGAAGAAGCATTTAATATAGATAATAATTTGTATAAATTTAATGTTAGCAATAAATGGATAAAGATAAATGATAATAATGTTATTTCTGTTCCATCAAATGAAAACATTTGGGAATATATTCAAGTTTCAATTGTTAATGATATTATTGTTGTTTTAAATCAAAATGGTTTATCGAGATGGCTTGATTTTTATGATTTAGATGGAAATATTATATATACTATTGATTACTTCGCTGATAATAAAGGACGCATATTTGCATTTTATGATGATAATTTTAAAGTTGATAAAAATGGAAATATTGAATTTGAGGGAACTAAACATACACAAGGTGCATCTAACACTTATATTACAAAAACAGGTATTGTAGATGTATGTGAACAAAATATTGATGATAGTGAAATAGTAAGCGGAATTTTTCAAATAAAATATATTGGAAATAATACTTTTACACAAATAAATTATAAAGAAACCATTAAAGTAGTTAGTGATATTAAAAGTTGTGATTAATAAAAACTCGGGATTACCGAGTTTTAGTTTTTTAGTTTATTATATATTTCTTCAACAGATAATACTATTTCGTTTTTATAAATGGGTACTAAATGTAAATGATAGTGTTTTACATCTTGAGCTATACCATTGTTTTGAGTAAGAACTATTCCATCAGGATTTAATTTATCGTTTAATAATTTGTATATTTTTTTTGCAATTTCCATAATGTGTGATAATGTTTCCATGTCAATGTCTTCAATATCCTTATAATGTTTTTTAGGAATAATTAAAGTGTGACCATTATGTTTAGGGTTTATATCTAAAAATACTCTTACTATATCATCTTCATATATTGTATATGATGGAATATCTCCTTTGTTAATTTTACAAAATATGCAATCCATATTATCTAACCTCCAAATTTATTATAACAAAAAAATAGAAAACATTAAATGTTTTTTTGCTTACAAAAAAATATTAACAAACAAATGTTTATATTTTATAATGCAATTACGGGTGGTGGTTGTAACATGAAAATATATAAGTCTTATAAATTTAGAATGTACCCAAATAAATGCAAAGAAAAATTAATAAATAAAACAATAGATAGTTGTAGATTCATTTATAACTATTTTTTAGATAAAAAAATTAGTAATGCATATAGTGGAATAAAGTTAATTTCAGAACTTTCAAAAGAAAAAACTTTTTTAAAAGAAGCAGATAGTTGTGCTCTTAGAAATAGTGTATTTAATTTAGAAGATGCTTATAAAAGATATTATAAAAATTTAGGAGGATATCCTAAATTTAAAATAAGGGGAATTCATAATAGTTATAAAACTAATAATATAAAGAGTACTTATAAAGGTAAATATTATAATAGTATAAAATTAGATTTAAAAAACAAAACAATAACTTTACCGAAACTAAAAGAAGTACCAATAAGAGGATATAGAAATAAAAATACATTTAATGGGACGATAAAAAGTGCTGTTATCAAAAAAGAAGTGAATAAATATTATGTTAGAAGGATTAAATATATATATTAAAACTTACGAAAAAGAACTAATGACACCATAAATTTTGACGATTTAATATAAGTAGGGTAGCACTATCCGATCCTGGTCTATGGAGGAATGTATATTCCTAAGAAGTAGAAAAAACTTACCATGAGGTAAGTTAGTCAAAATTTATTTTGACTTTTGCTCTGAATACTTTCAAATATCTATTATATTATGTATTGCTTTTTTAATTTTTATACAAACTTTACAAAAAAAATAAAATATGATAGAATAACCACAGAAATTGGTTATAAATAGATTAATATAATTTGTGATAGTATGTAATATGAATAAAATATTATAGCTGGAGGTGGTAGTATGAATAGAGAAGATTTTAATATGTTAAAAAATAATATTATATATTTTGATAACGGTGCGACTACATTAAAGCCTAATTGTGTAAAAGAAGCAATTGATGATTATTATGATAATTACACTGCTAATGCACATAGGGGAGACTATAAAACTAGTTTAATTGTTGATAATAAATATGAAGAAACAAGAAATAAAATAAAGAATTTTATTAATGCTAAAGAAAGTAGCGAAATAGTATTTACTTCAGGTGCTACTCAATCATTAAATTATATAGTGTTTGGATACTTTAAAAATAAATTAAAAAAAGACGATGAAGTATTAATAACAGTAAGTGAACACGCTTCGAATATATTACCATGGTTTGTTTTACAAAAAGAAATAGGGATTAAAGTTAAATATATTGAACTAAATAATGATTATAAAGTAACTATTGATAATGTAAAAAAAGCAATTACAAATAAGACAAAAGTAATATCACTTGCTCACATTACAAATGTTGTGGGAGATGTAAGACCAATAGAAGAAATATCTAAACATGCTCATAAAAATGATATATTATTAGTAGTAGATGCTGCTCAAAGTATAGCACATACAAAAGTAAATGTTCAAAAGATGAATATTGATTTTTTAGTGTTTTCTGGGCATAAAATGTATGGACCAACAGGTATTGGAGTATTGTATGGTAAATATGATTTGTTAGAAGAAATGTCTCCGATTAATTATGGTGGTGGTATGAATGCAATATTTACCAAAGATGGATATATTGAATTAAGAGAAGTACCTACTAGATTTGAAGCAGGAACACCTAATATTGAAGGCGTTATTGGACTTTCTAGTGCTATTGACTATATAAATAGTATTGGAATAGAAAAAATAGAATTATATGAAAAAAACTTAAGAAAATATTTAATTGATAGGTTAAAAGAGTTAGAATTTGTAGAAGTATATAATAGTAATGTAGATTCAGGTTCTATTGCGTTTAATATAAAAAATGTTTTTGCTCAAGATACAGCAATATACTTAGATAAATATAATATATGTGTAAGATCAGGAAATCATTGTGCTAAGATTTTAAGTGATGCACTAAAAGTAAATAACACTTGTAGAATAAGTTTAAGCTTTTATAATACAAAAGAAGAGATTGATTTGCTAATTAATGTACTAAAAAATAGTAAAAATATATATAATGAAATTTTATAGGAGTAATATATGGATAGTAATGAAAGAAGAAATATTATATTAAGTAATTATCAAGATAATACTAATAGAAAAGATGTTGATGAAGATGATTATATTAAAGTAAATAGTAAAAATACTTCATGTATAGATAATATTAATATATATATAAAAATTAATAATAATATAATTGAAGATATAAAATTTAATGGTGAAGCATGTGTTATTGCAATATCTTCTACGGTAACTTTAATAAAGAATTTAATTAATAAAAATATAAATGATGCTTTATATATAATTAACAATTATGAAAAAATGGTAGAAGGATTAGATTATGATATAAATGTATTGAATGAGTTGTTAGCTTTTGATGATATAAGTAAGCAACCATCTAGGAAAATATGTGCAACATTAGCGTCTAGAAAAATTAAAGAAATATTGGAAAAATCCATGTAAATAAATGTCGAAAAGTGTTATAACTCTTTTCTTTTTTTTTATTTATGATATAATGTAGTCAAATAAATATATATAATTGGAGGCGTATATATGAAAAAAATAATACTTATTATAGTTATTGCAATTATAGCAGTAGGAGGATACTTTGGCTATAAATACTTTTTTAGCGAAAAAGGAATACCTGTTTTGGAAACGGAAGAAGAAAAAGTTAATGTAACAAAATATTATGTTTATGGAACGCACTTAAATATGGAAGGTAGTTTAAATATAGGTGATAGTAATTTTGAAGAAATATATTTAACTCTATATAATGGTGAATTTAAAAATATTGAAATAAATTATGAAGATGATGGTAATTTATTAACGTTTAATTTAAGTGATGAAGTAAATAATGGATTATATTTAGAAGATATAGCAAGAGGAGACTATTATATGTTTATTAAAGCTATATATGAAAAAAAAGAAGATCCAGAAAATAAAATTGAAAAGTATTATGTTTTAGATAATAAAACAGAATATCCAGATACAGAATATTATACATTTAGTAATGTTAATAATAAAATTTTAATTAATAGTGATAATGATTATAAGACAATGATGCTTAATGTAAATGAAAAGAAAGATAGCAAAAAAGTTGCTGATATAGTAATTGATCCAGGACACGGTGGAATGGATGGTGGAGCAGAAGCATTTGGATATAGTGAAAGAGATTTTACTTATTCTTTATCTAAATTAATTCAAGAAAAGTTAGAAGAAGAAGGATATAATGTAATTCTTACAAGAGGAGAATTATCACAAAATGAAGTTATGGACGAATATAATGATGGTGGAAGAGCCGTTATATCTTCAGAAGTATATTCCAAATATTTGTTTTCTATTCATTTTAACAGTAATAGTGTATCATCTGTAAATGGGCTTGAAATTTATAGCCCTGCTAATATAAACTATGATTTTGCAAAAGCGTTAGCGGAAAATATTACATCAATGACTGGAATTGAATATTCAAATCAGAAAACATACAAATTATATAACGGAGTATATAGTCATAGCTTTTCTGAAACAGAAATAGCTAATTCATTAGCGGGATATGAAGAAAAAGACTATGAACCTTATAATATAACTACTAATTCAAATTATTATTATATGATTAGAGAAACAGGAGGAATAGTTACAGGTGCATATATAGATGATAGTAATCCTGAAAAAGTAGGGGTAAATCCATATTATAATAGTAATAGAGGATCGGAATCATATGTGTTAGAACTTGGTTATATAACAAATAGTAGTGATTTTGAAGTTATTCAAAATAAACAAGATAGTATTGCTGAGGCTATTGTTAAAACAATTAAAGAAAATATGCTAAAATAAAAAATGTGTATTTAGTAATTTTTGATATTAACATTTAATTAATATAATATATATATGTAAAAAAAAGAAAATAAATTGCTTGTAGTGTTAATAAATTAATAAAAGATAATATAGAATTAATTTGGGAAATAATAAAATTTTAAAATATAATAATAAAAATAATGATATAAAAATTTAATTATTTAAGTTTAAATTTTAAAATTTTTTATTTAAAAGTAGTAAAAAAAATTTTTACAATTATTTGATTAAGTGATAGACTTCCCTTCGAAAGGAGGAAAATATGCTTAATCAGATAGTGTTAGTGGGAAGATTGGTAAAGACCCCCGAGTTAAGAATTACTGATAATGGAAGAAAAACTTCGGTAATTACCTTGGCGGTTCCTAGAAATTACAAGAATCAAGATGGGCAATATGATACAGATTTTTTAGAATGTGTATTGTGGACTGGAGTAGCGGAAAATACTGCTGAGTATTGCAAAACAGGAGACATGATTGGCGTAAAAGGAAGAGTTCAATCTAGAATAGTAGAAAAAGAAGATGGTACTAAAAAGAAAAAAACAGAGATTGTAGCAGAAAGAGTTACTTTCTTATCGTCAAGTAATAAGGAATAATCGTATAAATTTTGCGAGAAATGAACATATTTTAATCAACAAATATTAAAAAATATTCAAAAACACTTGACTAAATGAAAAAAACTTATCTAAACATTACTATTTAGTTAATATTAATAAAAAAGATATTTTTATATACTAAAATATTATTAACGGAGTGATAACTAGGGTAATATAGAAAGAGGGAATTATATGTTAATTGGAAAAAGAATTAGAGACATGAGAATTGAAAAAGGATTATCTCAACAAGAGTTAGGAGATATAATTGGTGTTACTAAGGTCTCTATATGCGGATATGAAAACGGAACTAGAACACCTAGTTTAGAAACTTTTGCGTTACTTGCTGATACTTTTGGAACTACTACTGATTATTTATTAGGAAGAGAAGTACCAATAGTATTTGAAGATACAAAAGAATATGTTGGCTCTATTTCAAGCGATGATATTGAATTAATACAAGAAATAAGACATTATCCAGCACTTTATGATAGTATGTTAAAAGATATAAAACGTTCTATTAATTTAATTAATAAAAAATTAAGATAAGTTTGTTCAATATGCAATATTATTATATTTAGTAATATTAATTGCATATTTTTTTTCTTTTTGATATAATACATAAATGAAAGGTTGATTATTATGTTAGATATTAAAAAATTATACGAAGAAGACTATATAGGAAAAGAAGTTGAATTAAGTGGTTGGATTAGAAATCATAGAAAACAAAAAGATTTTGGATTTATAGATTTTTATGATGGTACTTGTTTTAAAAGTATTCAAGTTGTTTATGATACAAAGTTAGATAATTATGAAGATGTTACTAAATATCATATTGGTACCTCTATTAAAGTAGTTGGTAAGGTAATAGAATCTCCAGCGAAAGGGCAAGAATTTGAAGTAAGTGCAACTAAAATTGAATTATTAGGAGATTGTCCAGAAGATTATCCATTACAACCAAAAAGACATACTAGAGAGTTTTTTAGAGAAATAGGATACTTAAGACCAAGAGCAGCGCTTTTTCAAGCAGTATTTAGAATACGTAGTTTAGCAGCACATGCAATTCACACTTATTTTCAAGAAAGAGGATATGTTTATGTACATACACCATTAATAACTGCAAATGATGGTGAAGGTGCTGGGGAAATGTTTAATATAACTACTTTAGATTTAAATAAGTTACCATTAGATAAAGAGGGTAATATTGATTATAAAAGAGATTTCTTTGGTAAAAAAGTAGGATTAACAGTAACTGGTCAATTAGAAGCTGAAACATTTGCTATGGCATTTAAAAAAGTATATACTTTTGGACCAACTTTTAGAGCAGAAAATTCTAATACTAAAACACATGCTTCAGAATTTTGGATGATTGAGCCAGAAATAGCTTTTTGTGATTTAGAAGAACTTATGGATATTGAAGAAGACATGCTAAAGTATATTGTTTCATATGTATTAGATAAGGCTAAAACTGAATTAGAATTTTTAGATAAATTTGTTGAAAATGGACTTATTGATAAATTAACAAAATTAGTAAATAGCAAATTTACTAGAATAGATCATGAAGAAGTTATTAAAATATTAAAAGAAGCTAAAGTAAAATGGGAATTTGCTCCAGAATATGGTGAAGATATAGCAAAAGAACATGAAAAATATATTACAGAATATTTTAATGGACCAGTATTTATTAAAAATTGGCCTAAAGATATAAAAGCATTTTATATGAAAGCAAATCCAGATGGAAAAACAGTAGCAGCAGTTGACTTAGAAGTTCCTGGTGCTGGAGAACTTATGGGAGGTTCTCAAAGAGAAGAATCATACGAAAAATTAATTAATCGTATGGACGAGTTAAATATGAATAAAGAAGAACTAGATTGGTATATTAATTTAAGAAAATTTGGTACATGTGTACACTCAGGATTTGGTATGGGATTTGAAAGATTATTAATTTATTTAACAGGAGTAGATAATATAAGAGATGTAATTCCTTATCCTAGAACTCCAGGAAATTGTGATTTTTAATGATAAAAAGTAGCGGTTAAAGCTACTTTTCTTTTGGTATATATTTAGTGTTGTATCCATTGTTTTCATTAGGTCTTAAATTATTTGGAAACTCTATATCAGTTTGAATATCTAAAACTATTTTTTGAAGTTTTGTATATAGTTCATAAGGATTTTCTAAATCTAAGAAAAATTGTGTTCTATTTTGATTAATATCAAAATAAATATCTCCAACTTTAAGTAGTCTATCAATAACACCAATTCTTAAATAAACATTTTTTATATCTTTATAATATATAGTTTGATAGTTCATACCAATAAATCCTGACTCAATAATAATTCTTTTATCAGTAACGTAATATTCAGTATTTTCCCAATTCTTTTTAGCAGTAAGTATATTACTTAACCATATCCATACAGGCATTAAGTGTAATGCAAAAAATGGAATTATAAACCAAAGCATTTCCATAAAACTTCCTGAAGCAATAAAACTAATAATAAAAATACTATCAAACATTAACCAAATTATGGCAAAAGGTAACATTGTAAAAAACTTATTAATTATATAAGCAGATTTTTTAGGTTTACCATTCCATATAATTGTTTCGCCATCGACTAAAACATCATTTACATTAATTTTTTCAAAATTTTTATTTGCTTTTTCGTATTTTGACATAATATCACATCCTTAATTAAATATTATCATAAAATAATTTTTTTATCAAATTATGTAAAAAATTGGTATATTAAAAAGTAAAAAAATGTTAATAATATTAATAGATTGGAGGTAAAAAAATGAAAAAATTAATAGTGTTATTAGTAGCAGTATTAATAGCAAGTGGATGTACTACTTCCCCAATGGAAGAAAAACTTTATTGTGAATCCACTACTACATCAGGAAATTTAACTACTAAAACATCTTATGATATTACATATACAGATAATGATGTAAATTTTACAAAAATAGTATATGAATATAGCGAAGTAGTTGACAATACTGAAGATGGTGTAGGAACAGGAACTGATGGTACTACTGAAGATGATGATAATAAAAAAGATGGTATTGTCGACGGTAAAGTAGGAGATGCTATTGATGGTGCAACTGATGCTATATTAGATTTAGCAGGTATTAAGACAATGTACACTAATAGATTAAATGAATATGGTGAAATTAATGGATTTAAAGGTATTGTAGATGAAAATGAACAAAATAAATATAAAGTAACTTATGAAATAGATTTTACAAAAATTAGTGATGATGATTTAAAGAAATTTAATTTAAATCGAAACTATAATACATTAAAAAAATCATTAGAAGACCAAGGCTTAACTTGCAAATAGTTAATCCTTTTTTGTTGTAAAAAAGAATTCTTTGCTATATAATTAATATAGAAAAAGGTGATTAAATGAATAAATATAAAACAATGGATGGAAATACTGCAGTAAGTAGTGTTGCTTATAAATTTAGTGAATTATGTGGAATTTATCCGATAACACCAGCTTCTCCAATGGCAGAGAATGTTGATGTAATGTCAAGTAGTGGTGAACTTAATTTTTGGAATAATAAAGTAAAAGTAGTAGAAATGCAGTCTGAAGCAGGTGCTGTTTCATTAGTACATGGTGCACTTCAGTCGGGAGTATTATCTACAACATTTACAGCAAGTCAAGGTTTATTATTGATGATACCTTCGCTATACAAATTAGCAGGAGAAATGCTTCCAGCAGTAATACATGTATCAGCACGTAGTCTATCAACTCATGCCCTTAGTATTTTTGGTGATCACCAAGATGTGTATGCAACAAGACAAACTGGAGTATGTATTTTATCTTCTTCATCAGTGGAATCAGCATATCACATGGCGATGGTAGCACATTTATCTGCTATTAAATCTTCACTCCCATTTATTAATTTTATGGATGGATTTAGAACAAGTCATGAAATTAACAAAATAAAATTATTGGATATGGAAAAAGTAGGAAATTTAATAGATAAAGAAGCATTACAAAAATTTAAAGATAAAAGTATGAATCCAAGTAATCCTACAACAAGAGGTGCCGCTGAAAATGACGATATTTATTTTCAACATATGGAAAGCAGAAATACTGATTACATAAATGTCTTTAATAATGTATTAGAATACATGGATAAAATTAATGATTTAGCAGGTACAAATTATAAACCATTTAATTATTATGGATGTGATAAACCTAATAATATCATAATTGCGATGGGTTCTGTATGTGAAACTATTAAAGAAACAATAAATTATTTAAATAAATTAGGAAACAAGTATGGCCTTGTAGAAGTTCACTTATATAGACCATTTAATAAAGAATATTTAAAGAAAATAATACCAAAAACAGTTAAGAATATAGCGGTGTTAGATAGAACTAAAGAACATGGAAGTTATGGGGAACCGTTATATTTAGATGTTGTATCAGCACTTATTGGTACTAAAATTAATATAATAGGAGGACGTTATGGATTGTCTTCTAAAAACACTACTCCTAGTATGATAAAGAGCGTTTTTGATAATTTGAAAAGTAAAAACAGAAAAAATAACTTCACAATAGGAATTACTGATGATGTTACTAATTTAAGTTTAAAAGTAGATTCTAATTTTACTATTCCCAATGATATGACTGAATTTTTAATATACGGTTATGGATCAGATGGTATGGTTTCAACCTCAAAAGATATATTAAAAATAATCGGAGACAATACTGATAATTATGTTCAAGGATATTTTCAATATGATTCTAAAAAAAGTGGTGGTGTAACTAGAAGTCATATTAGAATAAGCAATAAAAAAATAACTTCACCATATTATGTGGATAATCCATCTTTAATAGTTATTAGTAAAGATAGTTATATTTATAAATATGATATTTTAGATAAAATTAAAGATAATGGTACACTTATATTAAATACAAACTTAGATAAAGAAAAACTTTTAAAAACACTTCCTAATAAAGTGAAAAAATTACTTGCAAAGAAAAATATTAATTTATATACAATAGATGCTTATAAAATAGTAAATGGACTTGGACTTAAAAATAAAATTAGTACTTGTATGGAAATAGTTATATTTAAAATAATTAATATAATGGATATAAATAAAGTATTAGAACTAATAAAATCAAGTAATAAAAAAAGATTTGCTAGTAAAGGAGATAACATTGTAGAAATTAACAACAAAGTTGTGGATATTGCTTTAGAAAAATTAGAAAAAGTAGAAATAGACAGAGAGTTTATCAACATAACTGTGGATAAAGAAAAAGAATTAGATTTTAATGAAACCATAAATATGTTAAAAGGTGACAGTCTTCCTGTAAGTGCCTTTTTAGATAAGAAAGATGGAATCTTTGAAGGTGGAACAACACAGTATGAGAAAAGAGATATTGCAGAAAATATTCCGTGTTGGAATAGCGAAAACTGTATTCAATGTAATAAATGTGTAAGCGCTTGTCCACATGGAGTTATTAGACCATTTTTATTAAATAAAGATGATGATAAAGTAGAAGGAATAGATTCTTTATTTCCAAAAGACAAGAAATATGTATTAGGAATATCTTATAAAGATTGTACAGGATGTGGAGTATGTGCTAATGTATGTCCATCTAAAAATGGTAAAAAAGCATTAACAATGATTAAAAATAATCATGATAATAGTGAAGATACATTTAACTACTTACTAAAAAATAACCTAAACAATGAATATAAACCTAAAATATTAAATGTAAAAAACACAGGATTTATTATGCCAAACTTTGAATTTAGTGGTGCTTGTGCAGGATGTGGAGAAACGGCATATCTAAAAAATCTAACTCAAGTATTCCATGATAATTTAGTAATAGCGAATGCAACTGGATGTTCTTCAATATATGGCTCATCAGTTCCTAGTATGCCTTATAAGACAGCGTGGGCTAGTTCATTATTTGAAGATAATGCTGAATATGGATTAGGTATTTTAAATGGAATAAATATAAAAAGAGAAAAAATTAAAAATTATATGGAACAATATAAAGATGAAGAGTTATTTAAATTATGGTTAGAAAATATGGATAATAATGAAATAACTACTAAGGTAAGAGATGAAATAGATTATGGTAAACATCCATTTTTAAAAGAGTATAAGAGTGATATTGTAAAAAATACAGTATGGATTATCGGTGGTGATGGATTTGCTTATGATATTGGGTATGGTGGACTTGATCATGTGTTATCGAAAAATGATAATATAAATATATTAGTACTTGATACTGAAGTATATTCTAATACTGGTGGTCAATCATCAAAATCTAGTAATATGGGTTCAATTGCATCATTTACATCTCATGGGAAAAATAATTATAAAAAAGATTTAGCAAGAATTGCTATGTGTTATCCTCATGTATATGTAGCGTCGGTTAATATGGGATATGACCCAGAACACTATTTAAGAGTATTAAAAGAAGCAAATGACTATAATGGTCCATCAATTATTATTGCTTATTCTCCTTGTATTGAGCATGGAATAAAGTTAGGTATGGAACATAGTTTAGATAATTCTAAACTAGCAAGTACTTGTGGATACTTTTTAACATTTAGATATAGTCCTGTTGATAATAAATTTATTTTAAATAGTAAAAATGTTGATTTTGATAAATACAATGAATTTTTAATGACAGAAAATAGATATGCTAACTTAAAGAAAGTAAATCCTAATGAAGCTAATATAATTTTAGAAAATCAAAAACAATGGGCAATTAATAGATATAATTATTATAAAAGATTAGATGGTTCTCTAAATAGTTAAAAATAATTACAGTGGTTATAAAACGTGCATATATAATAGTAAGGAGGAATCAATATGGATACACTCATTACTACTGAAATGATAAATTGTTTAATGCACGCGACTACTGTAAGTATTATTGTAATGGCTTTGATTCAAAAATTCAAAACATTAAGCTGTGTACAAAAAGATTGCCATATATTCTTATTGAATTTAATATTTTCATTTGTGATAGGAATATCTTTTTCAATAACTTTTTATAATGAAACAATAGAAAATTCAATATGGATTAGTTTATTTTCCTTTATTGGTGCTCCTTCATTATATAAAATGTTGAAAAAACAAAATGTAATAAATATGAATTTAAAATCATTAGATAATACACTTCCTAAAAATAATGAAGAAAATAATCAAAAAGAGGTATAATACTTAAAATAAATAATATAATAATAATGTCATATGAAGGATAAAGTAATATGATTTTGGCTAAAACAATTTAATGTTTTAGTCTTTTTTTGGTTTAGTTTAATTTTTTTTATTGTATGGATATTTGACTGATATAAGATAATTATTGTGTTTAAAAACAAAAGAAAGTAAAGATAAAAATTAATAAATTATATGTTGTATTGTAAAAAAAATAGAATTTAATAATTAATACTATGTAAAATTTAAAATAAATATGATATAATGAAAAAAAGTAAATATTGATATATATGGAATTATTATAACAATGTATTATGTAGTGATTAAGATGCCATTATATCAAAAGGAAGGAAGATTTAAATGGAGTTAGAAAATTCTAATAAAGAAAATGTTGTGTCTGATTTAGAAGAAAATAGAAAAAATGCACTTATATTAAGTATATTAGAAACAATGAATCAACCAGATCCAAAATATGTATCATTGGCTGAACTTATAAATTCACTTAGAAAAATGCCAATTGAAGATTTAGAATTATATTTAAAATTTTTTCAAGCAACTAAAGATGAGGTTGCCCCTAAAAAAAGATAGTATCATTGTATAAAATGAATAGTATAATTTTTGCTAAAACAATTTTATGTTTTAGTCTTTTTTTTGACAAAATTTGCTAGTATTTTTTAGTATACTTAATTTGACAATATATTCTATATGTGCTAAAATAAGAGCCGTTCTAAAAAAAGAAAGAAAGAGGCAGAAATTTTCTTTTTAAATTGACAAAATAGTATAAAAAAGTTACAATTATAATAGAGGTGTTATAGATGTATAATGATAGAATAGCATTGTCAATTCAAGATATATTAGAAAAAGAATTTAAGATAGATACAAGAGGATATAGATTACAAGAAGTAGATAAATTCTTAGATATTATTATTAGAGATTATAACGAGTATAATAATATTATTAAGGCTCTTGAGAAGGAAAGAAAAGCACTAGTAACAGAAAATCAAGAACTTAAACAAGAAATTAGAAATATGAAAGCAAGTATTGAAGCTGTTAAGAGTGAAGAAAAAGAGATAACTAATGTTGATTTATTAAGACGAATTTCACAACTTGAAAAAATTATTTTAGGAAAAGAACAATAATATCTGGACAAACGCTGCATAGAGATATGTAGAGGAAAGTCCACGCTCGCACTATCTGAGATGATAGTAGTGTTTATGCTTAGGGAAAAAATAACCTAAGGGAGTTTATACTCACGGCATTCTAAGACCTAAGGGAAACTAAGGTTTATGAATATAAAGTGCCACAGTGACGAATTACTTAGAAATAAGTAGGTGAAACGCGGTAAACCCCATAAGCGAGAAACCCAAATTTTGGTAGGGGAACTATCCTAGGAGAAATGAATCTGTGGGATGGATGACGAAAGTCATAGATAAATGTTTGTCGCCTTAATAGGTACAGAACGTGGCTTATAAGATTATTATTGTAGAAATGAGGATAATAATGAAAGAAATAGGACAAAAGTTAAAAGATAAAAGGGAAGAAAATGGTGTCTCGGTAGAAGAGGCTGCTGAAGACTTAAAAATGCGACCTAGTCAAATAACGAACTTAGAGGAAGGAAATACAGAAAGCTTTAAAGATTCATTATTTTTAAAATATTTTATTAGAGATTATGCTAAATATTTAGGATTAGATTCTGAAAAAATATTAGATGAATATAATGAATACATGTTTGATGTAACTTCAAAAATTTCATTAGATGATATAGAAGAAGCAAAGAAGAATAAAAAGGAAGATGAAAATAAAGTATCATCTCCTTATACAATAGTTACAAATGATAGAAAAATACCTAAATATGTATTTTATATAGTAGGAGTTATTGCTCTTTTAATAATTGGTTATATTGTTGTAAGTAGTATTGGTGGTAATGATTTTGATAATGATAATATTACTTACGCAATAAGGAGGTAACATGAATACAGCAAATAAAATAACAATGACAAGAATCGCCTTATCAATAGTTATAATTATATTGTTAATGTTTCCATTTTATGATTTAGGAATAGATATGCCTACATATTTAATTAATGGAAATATATTAATAGAACTTAGATATATAATAGCAGGTATTCTATTTATAATAGCGTCACTAACAGACTTTTTAGATGGATATGTGGCTCGAAAATATAACATGGTTACGGATTATGGAAAAATGCTAGATGCTATTTCTGATAAAATACTTACTAATTCATTATTAATAATACTTGCATGTAATGGAATGATTAGTCCAATTATTGCTGTTGTTATTGTTATTAGAGATATAATAGTAGATGCACTTAAAATGTTTATCGGAAATAATAGTAGTGCAGTAGGGGCTATTTATATAGCAAAAGTTAAGACAGCTACTCTTATGGTAGGACTTGCACTTACTTTGTTCTATAATATGCCTTTTGAACTGATAAAATTAAATATTGCTGATTTCTTATTAATTATTGCGGCAATTTTATCAGTAATTTCAGGAATTAAATATTATATGATGGCTAAGCAATTTATTAAAGAAAAATAATGCTTAGTTTTTTTATTTTAAAAATACAAACAAATGTTTGAAAAAGTGTTGACAAACTAAATTCTTTATAATACAATGTTATTGTACTGTGAGGAAGGAAAGAAAAATATGGGAAAGAATGTAGAAAAAGATAAAGCGTTAGCACAAGTATTAGCGGATATAGAAAAGCAATTTGGTAAAGGTGCTATAATGAAATTGGGAGACCAAGAAAAAGTAGAAATAGAAGTTGTTCCTAGTGGATCACTTTCATTGGATATTGCTTTAGGAGTAGGAGGTTACCCAAAAGGAAGAATTATTGAAATATATGGGCCAGAATCTTCTGGTAAAACAACATTTGCATTGCATGCGATTGCTGAAGTTCAAAAACAAGGTGGAAGAGCAGCATTTATTGATGCAGAACATTCGCTAGATCCGGTTTATGCAAGTAATTTAGGAGTAAATATAAACGATTTATTATTATCACAACCAGATACTGGAGAACAGGCATTAGAAATATGTGATGCTCTAGTAAAAAGTGAAGCAGTTAGTATTATTGTAATAGATTCAGTTGCTGCCCTAGTACCACAAGCAGAAATTGATGGAGAAATGGGAGACTCACATGTTGGACTTCAAGCAAGACTTATGAGTCAAGCACTAAGAAAATTATCTGGATCAATTAATAAAACAAATACAATTGTAATATTTATTAATCAACTTCGTGAAAAAGTAGGAGTGATGTTTGGAAATCCAGA
Organism: uncultured Bacilli bacterium; assembly: GCA_944368815.1. Lineage (GTDB taxonomy): Bacteria > Bacillota_I > Bacilli_A > RF39 > UBA660 > CALVVX01. The sequence continues at coordinate 29,012 of CALVXD010000001.1, read as the reverse complement.
AACAACTCCGGGTGGTAAAGCACTTAAATATTATTCATCAGTAAGACTTGATATAAGACGTGGAGAACAAATTAAGCAAGGCTCTGATGTAATTGGAAATAGAACTAACATAAAGGTAGTTAAAAATAAAGTAGCTCCGCCTTTTAAATCAGCAAGTGTTGATATTATGTATGGTGAAGGAGTATCTAAAGAAGGCGAACTAATTGATTTAGCAGCAGATATAAATGTTGTTGAAAAAAGTGGGGCATGGTACTCTTACAATGGTGAAAAAATTGGTCAAGGAAAAGAAAATGTTAAAATTTTCTTGAAGAACAATCCCAAAATATGTAATGAAATAGAGTCAAAAGTAAGAGAACATTATGGTATAAATAAAGATACAAAAGAAGCTAAATAGGCTTCTTTTTTGTAGAAAAAAAGTCCTTGACATATTTAAAAAAGATAGATACAATTATATTGTAGTCTAAATTAAATTATATTTAAATTTTTTCTATAATAAATAATGAAATGGAGGTGTACTATGGATAGTATTTGGTTCTCCATTTTACTAGTAATTCTTGGATTTGCTTTCGGTATAGTGGGAGTTATAACTTTTAATTATATAAATATGAAAAAAGATACTAAAAAAGCAGAAAGTATCATTGATATGGCTAAAAAAGAAGCAGATAAAATTAAAAGAGATAGTTTATTTGAAGCTAAAGAAGAAATGCATAAATTAAAATTAGAAACTGATAAAGAAATAAAAGAAAAGAAAAGTGAAATAAAAGAATCAGAAGAAAGATTATTACAAAGAGAAAATAATATGGATAGAAGAGATCAAACTCTTCAAAATAGAGAACTTTCTTTAGAAGAAAGAGAAAATAATCTTTTAAATAAGCAAAAAGAGATTCAAGAAGAAAAAGATAAAATGGAAGAAATTAAAAAACAACAATTAGATGAACTAGAGAGAATTAGTAAATATACAAAAGAACAAGCCCATGATGAAATTATGAAGATTGTTAAAGAAAATATGGGTAGAGAAATATCTGCTTATATTAAAGAAAAAGAAAGTGAAGCGAAATTAGAAGTAGATGGCAAAGCAAAAGAAATGCTTGTTAGTGCGATGCAAAAGTATGCTGCTGATGTTACTAATGAACAAACTGTATCAGTAATTACTTTACCTAATGATGAAATGAAAGGAAGAATTATTGGTAGAGAAGGAAGAAATGTTCGTACTATTGAATCCGTAACAGGAGTTGATCTTATAATAGATGATACTCCAGAAGCAATAGTTATATCTAGTTTTGATCCTTTAAGAAGAGAAATAGCAAGACTTACTCTAGAAACTTTAATTAAAGATGGAAGAATACATCCAGGTAGAATTGAAGAAGTATATGATAAAACATGTACTGATGTTAATACACAAATAAGAGAATACGGAAAAGAAGTAATATATGACTTAGGGCTTTCAAAAATGGATTCTGAATTAGTAGAAACAATTGGAAGACTTCATTTTAGAAGTAGTTATGGTCAAAATGCGTTAAAGCATTCGTTAGAAGTGGCTTATTTATCAGGACTTTTAGCCGCAGAATTAGGAGAAAATGTAATGCTTGCTAAAAGAGCAGGACTTTTACATGATATTGGTAAAGCAATAGATTATGAAATGGAAGGAAGTCATATTCAAATAGGTGTTGACCTTGCTAAAAAGTACGGTGAAGATGAAGTTGTTATTAATGCAATAGCATCTCACCATGGAGATACTCCTGCGACTAGTGTAATTGCCGCAATAGTAGCAATCGCAGATACTATATCAGCATCACGTCCGGGTGCAAGAAACGATTCAACTGAAAATTATTTCCAAAGGTTAGAACAGTTAGAATCAATTGGAAATTCAACTCCAGGTGTTGATAAAACATATGCTGTACAAGCAGGTCGTGAACTTCGTGTAATGGTTAAACCTGATGAAGTAGATGATTTGTCATCTTATCAAATTGCAAGAGAAATAAAAGAGAAAATTGAAGAACAAATGCAATATCCAGGTACTATAAAAGTAACTGTAATAAGAGAAGTAAGAGCTACAGAAGAGGCAAAATAATTACTTCTTTTTTCTTTCTCTAAATTTAATGTTAATAATACTAATAATTGTGGTATAATAAATTATATGAGGAGGTTAGGGTATGGGATTATTTGATAAGTTTAAAACCATTTTTCAAAAAGAACCGGAAAAAGTAACTAAATATGAAGAAGGTTTAGAAAAAACAAGAAAAGAATTTATTTCACAATTAAGTAATTTATCAAATAAATATAAATTTATTAACGATGATTATTTTGAAGAATTAGAAAATATTTTAATTATGGCTGATATTGGCGTTAATACAGTAATGAATTTTGTAGATAAATTAAAATTAAGAGTAAAATCTGAAAAAATAACTGATTCTAAAATGTTAAAAGATGTTATTATTGATGAATTATTTATCATGTATGTAGGTAACGATGTTATAAATAGTAAAATAAATTATAACACTAATGGCCCTACAGTTGTTCTTTTTATTGGAGTTAATGGTGTAGGTAAGACTACTACTATTGGTAAAATTGCTTCTAAACTAAAGAGTGATGGTAAAAAAGTTTTATTAGTAGCTGCTGATACATTTAGAGCGGGTGCTATTGAACAAATAGAAGAATGGTCAGAAAGAGTAGGAGTAAGAGTTATTACTAAAAATGTAAAAGATCCTTCAAGTGTTGTATATGATGGACTTGATATTGCTAAAAAAGAAAACTATGATGTAGTATTAATAGATACAGCAGGTAGACTTCAAAATAAAGTAAACTTAATGAATGAACTTGCTAAGATAAATAAAGTAATAAAAACACATATAGAAGATGCCCCACATGAAACTTTGTTAGTAATAGATGCTACTACAGGTCAAAATGGAATTGCCCAAGCTAAATCATTTAAAGAAATAACAAATATTACAGGAATAGTTCTTACAAAATTAGATGGAACAGCAAAAGGTGGAATAGTTCTTGCAATAAAAGAAGAAGTAGGAATACCCGTTAAATTTGTAGGACTTGGGGAAAAGGTTGAAGATTTAGAACCATTTGATATAGAAAAATACATATATGGTTTATTTAAAGATTTATAGAAAGGAAAAAATTAATGAAAAAGAATACTGATAAGAATAAAGTATTAAAAAGTAATCGAAGTTATGAAAAAGCAGTATGCTATATAGTAGGAATATTATTTATAGTTTTAGCAGTTTTATCATTTAATATGATAGAATTTTTACCTAGTGCTATTATAATGTTATCATTATTGTTTTTCTGTATTTGTTATTATTATAAAGAAGATAAAGAAAAACAATTATTAGTATATTTATTATTTGGATTAGGAGTAGGACTTTTAATATTTGCAGTATTTTATACATTAATGGAGACTATGTGATATGGAAAAAAGAGATTATACAATAATGCTATACGATATGTATGGACCATTATTTAGTGATAGACAAAAAGTTTATTTTGAAGAATATTATTTTAATAATTATACTTTATCAGAAATTGCTGAAAATTTAAAGGTTAGTAGAACAGCAGTTCACAAAGCATTAAGATTAATTGAAAGAAAATTAAATGAATATGAAAGTAAATTAAGATTATGTGAAAAAAGATTAGCCATGGATAAAATATTAGATACTATGATAGAGTATGAAAAAGTTGATAAATTAAGAGAAGTGATGTAAAATGGAAAGGAATCTACCAATAATAATTGAAGAAAGGAATATGCCCATTGATAATTATAAACTAGAAAATAAAAGTGCTGGTTTTTCCAATATTGTTTTTTTAGGATCAATGATTGCTACTTCAATTATGTGGTTAATAATAATTTATATTTGTAGATAGGAGATACTTTATGAATGATAATAATTCAATGTTAAATAGATATGCTGATGAACTTACTAAAGCTACTTATATTACTAATCCTGCAATTGCTAGGGATGAAGAAATAAAAAAATTAATATTAGTATTATTAACTCCTGAAAAATCAGCTATATTGGTAGGTAAACCGGGAATTGGTAAAACAGCAATAGTAGAAGGGCTTGCCTTTAAAATTCAAATGAATGATGTACCTAATGTACTTAAAGGATATAGAATTTTTAGGATTAATACAACTGCTTTAATTGGTAATTCTGAAAGTGAAAATCGTGTATTAAAATTAGTAGAAGAATTAAAACAACAAGAAAAAATAATTTTATTTATAGATGAAATACATACATTAATAGGAAATGATGCTCAGGGAGCATTAGATTTAGCTAATATGTTTAAAGAAGGTCTTAGTAGAGGTAGTATTAAAATGATTGGGGCTACTACAACTTATGAATATGAAAAATATATATTAAGAGATAAGGCATTTGTTAGAAGATTTGAGCGAATTGATATTGAAGAACCAACACAAGAAATGTGTGTCGAAATACTCATGAAAACACTTCCTAAAATAGAAAAACAAACAGGAGTAAGTTTACCTTATACAGAATTTATTAAAGAAAAAATTATGAAATTTATTGTAAATATGACATCTGAATATAAGAGAGTATATGAAATATCTTCAAGATATCCAGATATTGCTTTAATGATATTGAGACAAGCTTTTTCTAATGCATTATATGCAAATAGAGCGGCAGTAAATTTTCAAGATATATATGAAGCAATAAGAACTACTAAAGCAGTATATCCTGATGTTATAAAGAAGGAACTTGTTGTTTTTAAAGAAGAATTTAAAGACGAATTGATGATGGAAAACGTTATAGTTAATCCAGAAATTTAACGTCTTTTTATTTTGTTTATTTACATATAATGTAGTAAATGATATAATTTATTTATAAGGAAGTGGTGATTTTATGTTGTTAAAAGATGTGTTAAAAAATATTAATTATGAAGTTGTAAAGGGTAATATAGATGTAGAAATAAATGACATTTGTTACAATTCTAAAAACGTTAAAGAAAATGATGCTTTTATTGCATTAGTAGGTCATAATATGGATGGTCATAAGTATATTGATGATGCAATAAAAAATGGAGCAAAAGTTATTTTTGTAGAAAAAGATGTACAATTAGATAATGATGTAACTGTTATTAAGTTAAATGATACTAGAAGGAGTTTAGCATTATTATCATCTAATTTATTTGATAATCCTTCTAAAAAATTAAAAATGATTGGAATAACAGGAACAAAAGGAAAAACTACTACTACATGGATGATTAAAAGAATTTTGGAAGAAGATAATAAATCAGTTGGTGTCATAGGTACTATGGGTGTATTTATAAATGATAAACATTATGATTTAGTAAATACTACACCTGAATCTTATGATATTCATAAATATCTAAAAGAAATGGTTGATAATAACATTGAATATGCTGTAATGGAGGTATCATCACAAGCATTAAAGTTAGGAAGAGTAGATGGAATAACTTTTGATTATGGTGTATTTACAAATTTAACACATGATCATATTGGTGATGGAGAACATGCATCAATGGAAGAATATATTGAATGTAAATCATTACTATTTAAACAATCTATTCATGGAATATTTAATATAGATGATAGTAATTATAATAAAATGATTAATGGCTGTACTTGTGATATTAATACTTTTGGATATGATAAAAAAGCTAATTTATATTGTGATAAAGTAGAACTTTTAAGAGAAAAAGGTATTATAGGTATTAGTATGACAACTGGAGGAGTTATTTCTGATACTTTTAAAATTAATACTCCTGGAACATTTTCAGCATATAATGCAATGTGTGCTATGTTAACAACATTTTTAATAGGATGTTCAATAGATTCAATGAAAAGAGCATTATCAACTATAGCTGTAAAAGGAAGAGTAGAACCGGTTCCAATTTCTGATAAATTTAATTTACTTATAGATTATGCTCATAATGGTGTATCAACAGAAAGTATATTAACAACAATTAGAGAATATAATCCTAAACGTATAGTAACAATTTTTGGATGCGGTGGTAATAGAAGTAAAGATAGAAGATATGAAATGGGAGAAGTATCAGGTAGATTAGCAGATTTTTCAATAATAACTGCAGATAATTCTAGATACGAAGATGTTAATGATATAATAAACGATATATTAATAGGTATGCATAAAACTAATGGAAAGTATATAACTATACCGGATAGAAAAGAAGCAATAAAATATAGTATTGTAAATGCTGAAGAAGGAGATATTATATTACTTTTAGGTAAAGGGCATGAAGATTATCAAGAAATAAATGGTATTAGAAAACCATTTGATGAAAGGGTTATCATAAAAGAAATATTGGAAGAACTAAAATATAATAAATAAAAGAGGTAGATACATATGGATAATTATATTGCTGCGGTAATATATGGAGATAATGATGAAAAAAGAAAAGATAAATTTGGAAAAATAGATATGATAGGAAATATAAATAGTAATTTATTACACTCTGCTACTATATTGGAATATGGTAGAAAATATTTTCCCGATATTGATGCATTTCAAAAATTAAATGTAAAACATACACCTCCTACAATAAGTTATTATTTTGTGGAATTAGGACATGTGGTATTTTGTAATACAACTAGCAAAGATATGAATGGTAAAAGTGTCAAAACAGGTATATTTTATTTTCCTGATAATATTTCTGAAGAATTAAAACAGATAATATATAAATTTGTAAATCAAATAAGTGATTATCGAATAATTATAGTAGATGATTTGAAAATAGTAGATGGGCTATTGTATTGGCAAAGTTTTCAAGAAACTATGGAAACTCCTACTCCTAAAGATTTATTGGATCTTTACTTTGATAAACAAAAAAATAGGATAAGAAAAAGATAAAGTAACATGAAAATAGTAAATAGATTATTTAAAATAGTTTTTTCAAGATTAACTTTAGCAATTTTATTATTAATTGCTCAAATATTAGTTGTATATATATCTTTCTTATTTTTCTATAAATATATTGTTTGGATAGTAGGAGGTACTAGTATATTATCCATTGTATTAGTACTATATTTAATAAATACCAAGACAAATCCATCATACAAAATTGCTTGGATAATACCAATTTTAATATTTCCTGTAATAGGAGTCACAGCTTTTATATTTTGTCATTTCCAAATTTCATTAAAATATATTTCGAAAAAATTGAAAAAAATTCGAAAAAATATTCAAAAATATTTAGTTCAAGATGCTAATTTATATCAAGACATTAAAAAAAATGATATAAGTTTTAGTAATTTATCTAAATACTTATATAGTACTTGTGGTTATCCAGTTTACAATGGTAGTAAAATAAAATATTTTGAAAATGGTGAAGAAAAATTTAAATCCTTATTAAATGATTTAAAAAGTGCTGAAAAATATATTTTTATTGAATATTTTATAATAGGAAAAGGATATATGTGGGATACAATTTTAGAAATATTAAAAGAAAAATCTCAAGAAGGTGTGGAAATTAGAGTAATGTATGATGGATTAGGCTCTTTAATTACTCTTCCATATAATTACGAAAAAGAATTAGAAAAGTTTGGAATAAAATGTAAACCATTTTTTCCTGTAAAATTAGAATTGTCATTACATCAAAACAATAGAGACCATAGAAAAATTTGTATAATTGATGGTAAAATTGGTTATACAGGAGGAATAAATTTAGCAGATGAATATATAAATAAAAAAGAAAAATATGGTTATTGGAAAGACACGGCAATTAGAATAGAAGGAACTTCTGTTAATAGTTTTGTAGTAATGTTTTTAGAACTGTGGAATATAGATGAAAAAAAAGAAGATAATTATGAAAAATATGTTAATAATATTAATGAAAAATCAAATAATGATGGTTATGTAATTCCTTATGGTGATAGTCCATTAGACGAATACGAGACTGGTAAGAGAGTATATATGGATATTTTAAATACTGCCAATAAATATGTTGATATAATTACTCCTTATCTAATATTAGATGATGAATTATTGTCTTCTATTATATATGCTTCAAATAGAGGAATTAAAGTAAGAATAATTATGCCGCATATACCGGATAAAAAGATGGTTTATTATTTAGGTAGAAGTTATTATAAAGATTTAATTAGTAGTGGAGTAGAAATATATGAATTTAAGAGAGGATTTACACATGCTAAAATGTTTATAAGTGATAATTGTAAGGCGGTTGTAGGTACTATTAATTTGGATTATAGAAGTTTATATTTACATTTTGAATGTGCATGTTATATTTATAAAAATAAGGTTATTGAAGAAATTCAAGAGGATTATAATAAAACAATTAATGAATCAATAAGAATAACAGAAAAAGAAGTTGATGACTATAATATTATGAAAAAAACAATAGGAAGAGTGTTGAGATTTTTGGCACCTTTCATGTAGAAAAGAAGTGGTTGTATGGAAAGAGATATTAATAAAATAATTGAAGAGGTGCTTGCAAGTTTAGCATTAGAAAATTTAACAGTTAGTAAGAAAAAAATAGATGAAGTAAGGCAAGAACATCAAAAACCAGTGCGAAGGAGAATTTTGGTAAATGACAGAAGAAGATAAGAAATGGGAAGAATATTTAATTCCAGGAACTGATGGTGTTTTAAAGAATAAATTTGGAATTAGGGATAATGAAGAATTAAAAACCAAAGAATCTGAAATTGTTTTTAAAAAATTAGTTGAATTGTATGAGGAACCAATAAATGGTAATTTTGATAAAAAACATTTATGTGATATTCATAAGTATTTGTTTGAAGAAATTTATCCATTTGCTGGACAATATAGGACAGTTTTTATGGGAAAAGGCAATTTGTATGTGACTTCAGTAAAAAATATTGATATAGAGTTAGAAATTGTTATTAAAGAAATGAATGAAGAATTAGAAACATGTCATTATTTTGAAGATTATGCTAGATTTTTGGCTAATACTTATAGTGCTTTAATAAAAGTTCATCCTTTTAGAGAAGGCAATGGAAGAACTATTAGAGAATTTTTAAGAGAATTGGTAGAAACAAGAATTCCTAATTATAAATTAGATTGGTCTCAAGTTGATAGTAATAATATGTTAGAGGGAATAAGAATGGCTTTTTTTACAAAAACTTTATTAGAAATGGAATTTCAAAAAGCTTTAGTAGAAGATAAAGATAGAATAAAAGGAAGGTGATACAATGAATTTAGATGGGAAAGTAGCGGTAGTAACAGGTGGAGCAAAAGGTAATGGTAGAGGAATAGTAGATGTATTTGTATCTCGTGGTGTAAAGGTAGCGATACTAGATTATTCAGAAGAACTTAGAACTGTAATTAATGATTTAGCAAGTAAAGGACATGATGTTTGCGGATATAAAGTTGATATTCGTGAAAAAGATAAAGTTGATTTTTGTATTAATAAAATAGCAGAAAGATATGGAAAAATAGATATATTAGTTAATAATGCTGGTGTATGTTATTTGGAGACTTTTGAAAAAACAACTGATGAAATAAGAGATTATCACTTTGATATAAATATCAAAGGAACATGGAATGTAACAAAAGCAGTTATTCCTTATATGCAAAAGAATAGAAAAGGCTCTATTATTAATTTATCAAGTGTAACAGGACCAATGGTAGCAGATACTGGAGAAGTTGCGTATGCTACTACAAAAGCAGCATTAATTGGATTTACAAAATCATTAGCAATGGAATATGTAAATGATAATATAAGAGTAAATGCAATACTTCCTGGATATATTAGAACACCAATGGTAGATAATATGGCCAAGCTTACTAATAAAGAAGATCCATTATCAGTAATTCATGGAATAGAACAAGGAATACCAATGAAAAGAATGGGAACTATCCATGAACTTGGTAATTTAGCGGCTTTTTTAGCAAGTGATGATTCATCTTATATGACAGGTACAGAATTTGTAATTGATGGTGGTTCAACATTACCTGAAACAAATACAATGGGAGTATAAAATTTGATTATAATAAAGTAAAAATATCTTTATTATAATCTTTTTTTTTGGTACAATAATCTTATGGTGGTTTTATGAGTAGTAAATTAGAAAAATTATTTAAACAAATAAATTTAGATAAATATATGGAATATTTTGATAACAGCGAATTAGAAAAAATAATAGTATATGATAAAACTAAATTATGGGAATTTGTTATTATAGTAGATAATAATATACCTAGTTATGTATATACTTATTTAAATAATAAATTATCAGAATCATTTAATGTTGACAAAATAGATTTAACTATTATTAGTAAAAATAAAGATAACGAGTATCTTAATGAATATTTTAATTTAATTATTGATAGTTTAATTAAAAGTAGTAGCAAATATAATATATTTAAGGATAGAGAAATAATAGTTAATGAAGATAACATTGAAATAAAAGTATATAATAAAATAGAAAAAGCTTATTTACTACAAGAATTAGAACGAATTAATGATAGACTTAGAAAATATGGGTATTATTATAAATTAAATATAGTAATGGATAATACAGGGGAAGATGAATTATTAAAACAAATTGAAGAAGATAAAGTTGTAAATGAAACTTATGTTTTTGAAGAAAAAAAAGAAGTTAAGAATAATTATCGTGAAAAGAAAAGTGAAGATGTAGTTTCAATAAAAGACATTAAAAATGAAATAGATAATATAAATATTGAAATAAAATTATTTGGAATAGATATATTTGAATCTAAAAGTGGATATAAAATATTTACTTTAAAAGTTACTGATGGTACTGATAGTATGTATGCAAAAATATTTACTAAAAGTGAAGATGAGTTTGCAAGACTTAAAGATTTATTAAAAGAAGGAAAGTACTATAGATTCTATGGAAAAGTAGTAACAGATGAATTTGCAAAAGAATTAGTATTCAATACAAGATTTAAAGATATTACTGCAATTGATGGACAAGAAGAAAATAAAAGAGCAGATGATGCCAAAGAAAAAAGAGTGGAATTACATGCTCATACAATGATGAGTCAAATGGATGGAGTATGTGATGAAGTAAAATTAGTTAAACAGGCAATTAAATTTGGACACCCTGGTATCGCTATTACTGATCACGATTGTTGTCAAGCTTTTCCTCATGTTTTCGGGGAAGTTACTAGTTATAATAAAGGATTAAAGAAAGCAACAACTGCTAAAATAGAAGAAATTAAAGGTAAAATAGAAACACTTACTAATGAAGGTAAAACAGAAGGTTTAGATGAATTAAATATAGAACTTGAAAATGCTATAAAAGAAAAAGATAATTTAAAATATTTTAAAGTAGCATATGGTAGCGAAATAGATATGTGTGAATCATATTTAAATGTATGTTTTAATCCGAATGATGAATTAATCGAAAATAATACATTCGTAATATTCGATACTGAAACAACAGGATTTAATCCAGGTTTGGGAGACTCAATGATTGAACTTGGTGCAGTTAAATTAAAAAATGGAGAAGTTGTAGATCGTTTTGATGAATTAATTAATCCTGGTCATCATATTGATGAAGAAATAACAAGAGTTACAGATATATCAGATGATGATGTAAAAGATTCTGACAATGAAGAAAATGTTGTAAAAAGATTTAAAGAATGGATTGGTACTTTACCTTTAGTAGCACATAATGCAAGATTTGATAAAAATATGTTAGATATGGCCTATTATAAATATGATTTAGGTAAGTTAGAAAATCCAATCATAGATACACTTATGTTATCTAGAGTAATAAATAGGGACTTAAAGAAACATAGTTTAAAAGCGTTAGGTAAATTTTACGGAATAAATACCGGAGAAGCAGATGAAGAAGATGAAGAAAATGCAAGTGGAGTACCAAGTAGTAGTGTAAAATTAGATAATTATTTACTAAATAAATTAGAAGATATAAAGGTAGATGGTGAATCTATATTAAAAACTACCGAAGAAGGAACTTATTTAAACAAAGTTCGTAAGGCTAGTAAAACAGAAACTTGTCATTTAATAATTAATTTAAAAGATAATAATGTAATAGAAAAAGATATAAAATTACATCCAGCAGAAAATGAAGAAGTAGTAAATATTGATGAATTTAATACCATTAAAATTAAAATATATGTTGGACAACACCATGGTGCGGATGTTGACTCAGAAAATACTGGTTATATATTTGCTAAAATGTTAAAACAAATTGAAGGAATTAATAAAATTAGTGAGTTAAATGATTTGAAATTACTAGAAGAAATTTCATTTAAAAATGATCCTAAAAAACTAGAAAATATACATGATTTATGCAGTTATAAAAATTATGTCGAGCCTTGTACGAATAATATAGAAGAGGATGAAAAAAGGGGATATCCATTTATAGGATACAACAATAAGGAATATATATGGAAGTATCCTTGGTGTCATGATAATTATTTACAAATGTATGAGAATATTCCTGGAAAAACGATTACAGAACATATTGCTAATTTATATGATAATACTAAGCATGTTACATTTTTAGCAAAAGATAAAGTAGGACTTAAAAATTTATTTAAAATAATTAGTTATGCAAATACTAACTTTATTGTAAGAAATGCTAAAATACCTAGAAAATTAATCGAAGAAAACAGAGAAGGATTACTTATAGGTTCTGCTTGTCTTAATGGAGAAATTTTCTATTTAGCAGAAACTCGTAATGAAGAAGACTTAATGAAGGCAATGGAGTTTTATGATTATATTGAAGTACAACCAATAGAAAACTATTCCCATTTGTTAAAAGGACACGATATAAATAATATAGAGCACTTAAAAAAATGTATAAAGAAAATAATTTATTGTGCTAAAAAATGCAATAAATTAATTGTGGCAACTGGAGACGTACATAATATAAATAAAGAAGATGTATTATATAGAGAAATTATTGTAAATCAAAATGTTCCTGGTAAAGGTAGACATCCTCTTGCTAGATATTTGTCAGGGAATCTTAAAGGTAATGTCAATAATGAAAATATAGAAAATCTAATAGAGTATGTAAAAACTAAGGGAGTAGAGTTAACTTCTATTGATGTAAAGGTACTTAAATATATTTACACTTTAACTAATGTTAAAGATATTCCAATTACTCTTATGAATTTAGTAGAGTTATATCAAATAGATAAAAATAATAAAGAAGAAGAAATATTAAAATCTAAAGAAGAATATAAGAAGAGTAAAATAGAAGATGCTCTTAGAAAGTTCCAATCTTTAAATATTATAGAACTTAGAACTAAAGATGAAAAAATAGTATATTCTCTTGTAGATGATTTCCGTTATTATGAACCCACTAAATTATCTGTAAGTGGTCATATACCTAATCAATTCTTAAGAACTACTAATGAAATGAAAGAAGAATTTTCTTGGTTAGAAGATGAAGACTTGATTAATGAAATAGTAGTAGTTAACCCTAATAAAATATTAGATATGATTAGTGAAATAGAAGTAGTAGAATATCCTGATAAACCATATTCGCCAATTATTGAACATTCACAGGAGACATGTCGTGATTTAGTTTATACTAAAGCACATAGCATGTATGGTAATCCCCTTCCTAGGATGATTGAAGAGAGAATTGCTCAAGAATTTTATGGTGATACTATTTTAGGACTTGTAAAAGATAAGATTAATTTAGATTATCCTGACTTGGATGAAAATAAAAAAGATAAAATGTTACCTAGTGTACTTCATGATGTTATTATGAGTGGATATGATGGGGTAGTTAACTTAGTTAAAGAAAAGATGCAAAGAGAAGATAATACTTTAACTGATGAAGTTGCGATAGAAAAAGCTAAAGCATCATTAGGAGGTATCATTGGTGGAGGCTTTGACGTTATTTACTTAATTGCCCAAAAGTTAGTTAAGCACTCAAATGATGATGGATACTTAGTAGGATCACGTGGTTCTGTTGGTTCATCTCTCGTTGCCAATATGATGGGAATAACAGAATGTAATGGATTACCAGCACATTATTATTGCCCTAATTGTGGATATAGTATTTTTAATGATGAAAAGGGTAATCCTTTATCTAAAAATTATGCTAGCGGTTTTGATTTACCAGAAAGAATGTGTCCAAAATGTGAATCAAAAATGGTACACGAAGGAAATGATATGCCGTTTGCTACTTTCTTAGGTTTCAATGCTGATAAAGTCCCTGATATTGACCTTAACTTTAGCGGAGATAACCAAGCATCAGCTCATGAATATACAAAAGTATTATTTGGAACAGATAATGTATATAGGGCAGGGACTATTGGTACAGTTGCAGATAAAACAGCATATGGTTATGTTTTAGGATTCTATGAAGAACAAGCTCATAATGTTCTTAAAATAGAAGCAAATAGTTATGGCTTGTCAGTTCCTAGTAAAGATGATTTAAAGAAGAAAAAGTTACTAAAAGTAAGTGCTAGAGTAGCAGAAGTAGAAAGAGTATCAGTGGGATGTACAGGAGTTAAAAGAACAACAGGACAACACCCTGGAGGAATAGTAGTAGTTCCGGGATATAAAGATGTCTGGGATTTTACACCATTCCAATATCCAGCGGATGATCCCACAAGTGTGTGGAGAACTACTCACTTTGATTACCATGCTATTGATGCGGATTTGTTAAAACTAGATATACTAGGACACGATGATCCGACTGTACTTAGAAAACTTCAAGATTTATCAGGAATAGATGTTACTAAAATAGACTTAGGAGACAGAGATACGATGAAGATATTCTGTGGCCCGGAAGTTCTTGGAGTAGAAAAAGATAGATTAAGAGGACTTACAGATAAAAATGGAAGAAAATATTGTCCAACTGGAACACTCGGAATTCCTGAATTTGGTACATCATTCTTACTTGGAATGTTAGAAGAAACTAAACCAACAACATTTGCAGAACTTATTAAAATATCAGGACTATCCCATGGTACTGACGTATGGTTAGGGAATGCAAGAGATTTGTGTACACCTGATGAAAATGGTGAAATTAAAGTTCCATTTAAAAATGTAATTGGGTGTCGTGATGACATTATGGTTAACTTAATTGCATGGGGAATGAAACCAGCGAAAGCCTTTAAAATAATGGAATTTGTTCGTAAAGGAAAAGCTAGTAAAGATCCTGCAACTTGGGAAGGTCATGTAGAAACAATGAGAGAAGCAGGAATTCCTGAATGGTATATCGAGTCATGTAGAAAAATAAAATACATGTTCCCAAAAGCCCATGCAACAGCGTATGTAACAAGTGCTTTTAGAATTGCCTGGTTTAAAGTTCATCATCCAATATATTATTATGCAGCATACTTTTCTATAAGATGCGATCAGTTTGATCCATCATCTATGATACTTGGAGAAAATGGTATTAGAAATAAAATAGATGAAATAGAAGAAAAAATTTCTAATAAAACTGCTAGTAAAAAAGAAATAGATACTTGTGGAGTTTTATATCTATGTTTAGAGATGTGTGCAAGAGGATTCTATTTTAAAAATATTGATATAGATAAATCAGATGCCAAAGACTTCGTAATAACTGAAGATGGTAAAGGATTATACATACCATTTAGAGCATTAGATGGACTTGGTGAAAGTGTAGCAGAAGCAATTGTTAATGAAAGAGAAAAATCTACATTTATTAGTATTGAAGATTTCCAAAAAAGATGTAGAGTATCACAAACATTAATTGATAAAATGAAAATAATGGGACTTTTCAATGATATGTCTGAAACAAATCAATTAAGTTTATTTTAATATTGTAATTTTATTAAAATTATGGTAATATGTATATAGATGAAGGAAACTTCATATAATAAAAAAGAGATATTGATTGCACTTCAATGTTTACTCAATTTTTGGGAAACACCGAAATTATATTCGGTGCTTTTATTTTATTTGCTTTTAATAGCAATAATAGTATATAAAATTACTATTAAAGCTAGAACTAATAGTTCCAACACAAACCTCCTGTAATAATATTTATGTGCATTAGAACCACCTCCTTATGTAGGAATTTAAGGAGTAAACACCGATATCAATATCTCTAAATTTATGATAACATATAATTAACAAAAAGTATGTAATAGAATAGGTAACATAATTTAATATTACTAATATTTAATAAAAAATATTGAAATTAACTTAATTTTATTATATACTTAATACATATATCAAAAGACATTGATCTATGAGGAGTAATTTAGTTAGTATTTTTATAGAGAGGAAGAATGGTGGGAACTTCTAAAAGAAAACTAGATGAAGGTTGCATAGTTAGTTTTATACGTAGCCTGCGTTAAAGGACAAAGTGATAGTGTTTACTATAAGTAAGGTGGTACCGCGATAATTCGTCCTTTATTGGAAGAATTATTTTTTTGTATAAACAATTGCTTTTGAGATATTTTTGAATTACAGGCGGTGGTTGGTAACATGAAAATATATCGTGGCTATAAATTTAGAATGTATCCAACAAAAAAACAAGAACAATTAATAAATAAAACAATAGGTAGTTGTAGATTCATTTATAATTATTTTCTAGATAAAAAAGTTAGTAATGCATATAGTGGAATAAAGTTAATTCCAGAACTTTTAGAAGAAAAAACATTTTTAAAAGAAGTAGATAGTTGTGCTCTTAGAAATAGTGTATTTAATTTAGAAGATGCTTATAAAAGATATTATAAAAATTTAGGAGAATATCCTAAATTTAAGATAAAAGGGATACATAATAGTTATAAAACAAATAATATAAAAAGCACTTATAAAGGTAAAGATTATAATAGTATTAAATTAGATTTAATAAACAAAATTATAACTTTGCCCAAACTAAAAGATGTTCCAATAAGAGGATACAGAACTAAAAAGAATTTTAATGGATTAATAAAAAGTGCTGTTATTAGAAAAGAAGGGGATAAATATTATGTAAGTGTATTAGTAGAAGAAAATATTATTATTCCACAATTTAATTCTAATAGTATAGTAGGAATAGATTTAGGAATAAAAGATTTTTTAGTAACATCACATAATGAAAAAATAAAAAATACTATTAAATTTAATGAAAAAAGATTAAGAGGTCTTCAAAAATGGCTATCTAGATGTAAAGTAGGAAGTAAAAACAGATATAAAATAAAATTAAAAATACAAAAATTATTTATGAAGATAAAAAATGCTCGTAAGTTTTTACTACATACGATTACAAATAAATTGATTAAAGAAAATGATATTATTGCTGTTGAAAGTTTGGATGTAAAAGGTATGCAACAAAACCACTATATAGCTAAATCTTTAACTAAAAATCCTATTTCAGAAATAATTCGTATATTAAATTACAAGGCGATTTGAAATAATAAACGATTAATTGAAGTAGATAGATATTATCCAAGTAGTCAACTATGTAATGTATGTGGTTATCAAAATAGAAAAGTTAAGGATTTAAGTGTTAGAAGTTGGCAGTGTCCTCAATGTGGGCATAAGCACGATAGAGATTTGAATGCAGCAATAAATATTATGTTAGAAGGATTAAATATATATATTAAAACTTATAAAAGAGAACTAATGATACCATAAATTTTGACAAATTAATATAAATAGGGTAGCGACTATCCGAAACTGGTCTATGGAGGAATATAAATTCCTGTGAAGTAGAAAAAACTTACCGTGAGGTAAGTTAGTCAAAATTTATTTTGATTTTTGTTCATAGAAAGGGATAGAAGTATATGAAGTTAAAAAGTAGTAGAGTTATGAAAGTTTTTGAACAATATGTAAAAAAATATGATATGAATAATGCTAATATAAAGATGAGATATTTTCATTCACTAAAAGTTATGGAAATATGTAGAGATATAGCTCTTGTAACAGGATTATTCAATGAAGAAGAAGTAATTGTTTGTGAATTAATTGGATTATTTCACGAAATAGCAAATTTTGATGAAATGCCAAGTTATAGATTAACTGATGAAACTGATAATGAAGATTATGCATTAAAATCTGCAAGAATGATGTTTGATAATAATATATTAAGAGATATTACTGATGATACTACTTATGATAATATAATAAAGTTGGCTATATTTGCTTATGATAAAAATGGATTACCTAAGGGAATTGATGATAAAAGTGCAGCATTTTGTAATGTACTAAGAGATGCACATAAAATAGATAATTTTAGAATAATGTTAAATTATCCATATATAGATAGTAGAATTACTGCTTATCCTAGTGGTATGGTATATGATAATTTTAAAAAGTTACGAGTCATAGAAAGAAAACTTACTGAAAATAATTCTGATGAAATATTAGCGGTTTTATCAGATGCATTTGATTTAAATTATAGATATAGTTATGCGCTTCTTAAAAATAATAATTATATATCTAAAATAATTGAATCATTAACATTTACAAGTAAAGAAGTAGAAGGATTTTTTAAACAAATAGAGAAAGTATTAATAACTTATGTTGATAGAAAGATAGGATGATTAAAATGTTAGACAAAAAGTATAATCATAAATATGTAGAAAAAGGGAAGTATGAAGAGTGGTTAGAAAAAGGATATTTTAAAAGTGGAGACTTAAATAAGAAACCTTTTTGCGTTGTTATACCTCCTCCTAATGTAACGGGTAAATTACACTTAGGTCATGCCTGGAATACAACTATTCAAGATATAATTACTAGATATAAAAGAATGGATGGATATGACGCGTTATGGCTTCCAGGAATGGACCATGCAGGAATTGCTACACAAGCTAAAGTAGATAAAAAATTAAAGAGTGAAGGAATTAATCCAAGAGAAATGGACCGTGAAGAATGGTTAAAAGTAGCGTGGTCGTGGAAAGAAGAATATGGAGATAATATCCATAAACAATGGGCTAAGTTAGGACTTGGACTTGATTATGATAAGGAAAGATTTACTTTAGATGAAGGATTGTCAAAAGCCGTTAGAAAAGTTTTTGTAGATTTATATAATGAAGGACTTATTTATAGAGGAGAGCGAATTATAAATTGGGATCCAGAAGCAATGACAGCATTATCTAATGAAGAAGTTATCTATAAAGAAGTAAAGGGTGCATTTTATCATATTAAATATATGCTAGAAGATAGTGATGAATATTTAGAAGTTGCTACAACTAGACCAGAAACTTTATTTGGAGATACAGCAGTAGCGGTTAATCCGAAAGATGAAAGATATAAAAATTATATAGGTAAGAATGTTATATTACCAATAGTAAACAAGAAGATACCAGTAATTGGAGATTTTCATGCTGATATGGAATTTGGAACAGGTGTTGTTAAAATTACTCCTGCTCATGACCCTAACGACTTTGAAGTAGGAAATAGACATAATTTAGAGAGAATTTGTGTAATGAATCCTGATGCAACTATGAACGAGAACGCATTAGAATTTAATGGATTAGATAGATATGTAGCAAGAGAAAAAGTAGTAGAAAGATTAAAAGAAGATAATTTATTAATTAAAATAAAAGAAATTACTCATAATGTTGGATTTAGTGAAAGAACTGATGTCATGGTGGAGCCTTACTTATCTAAACAATGGTTTGTTAAAATGCGTCCACTTGCAGATAGAGTATTAGAAGTTCAAAAAACAAATAATAAAGTTAATTTTGTGCCAAAAAGATTTGAAAAAATATTACTTCACTGGATGGAAATTACTTATGACTGGTGTATTTCTAGACAATTATGGTGGGGACACAGAATTCCTGCTTGGTATAAAGGCGATGAAGTATACGTAGGTATGGAAGCACCTAAAGAAGAAGGATGGGTACAGGATGAAGACGTACTTGACACTTGGTTTTCTAGTGCATTATGGCCTTTCTCAACTTTAGGTTGGCCAGACAATATGGACAGTAGATACTTTCCTAATGATGTATTAGTAACAGGATATGACATTATTCCATTTTGGGTATGTAGAATGGTATTTCAATCATTACATTTTACTGATAATATTCCTTTTAAAGATTGTTTAATACATGGACTTATTCGTGATAAACAAGGAAGAAAGATGAGTAAAAGTTTAGGTAATGGAGTAGATCCAATGGATGTAATAGAAGAATATGGTGCGGATTCACTTAGATTTTTCTTAACAACAAACACTGCTCCAGGAATGGATCTTAGATATGATGAAGAAAAAGTTAAATCAACATGGAACTTTATTAATAAACTTTGGAATGCTTCAAGATTTGTTTTAATTAATATGGAAGACTTTAAGAAAGAGGATTATATTTTAGATAACTTGAATGATCAAGATAAATGGATATTAACTAAATTAAATGAAACAATAAAAGAAGTAAGAAAATCTATGGATAAATATGACTTTAATATAGTAGGAAATACATTATATAGTTTTATATGGAATGATTTTTGTGATAAGTATATAGAACTATCTAAATTTAATCAAAATAATACTACTAAAAGTGTATTATTAAAAGTTCTTACTGATATATTAAAGATGATGCATCCGTTTATGCCATTTGTAACAGAAGAAATTTATAGTATGCTTCCAATAAAAGAAAGCGAATCTATAATGATTTCTAGTTATCCGGTTTATAACAAGAAAGAAATCTATAAAGAAGAAAAAGAAAATATTGATAATATACTTGAATTTATCACATCATTTAGAAATAAAAAAGCGGAGCTTAATGTTGGATCAGATTTTCAAGTTATAAGTTATATTCAAAATAAAGAAAATGAAGCATTAATATTTAATATGCTTAAACTAAACGATAAAATTTGTGATGAAAATAAAGAAATTAATAGTGAAATTGTAGAATATAATGGTTTAAGAATAGATATTTTATATGATAATTCTAAAAATTTAGAAGAAGAAAAAGAAAATTTACAGAAAGAAAAAGAGAATTTATTAAATTCTATTTCAAGAAGAGAAAAATTACTTTCTAATGTTAATTATGTAAGTAAAGCTCCTGCTAATATTGTTGAAGCAGAAAGAAACAATTTACAAAAAGAAAAAGATCAATTAAAGATAGTAGAAAATAAATTATCTAATATGTAAAATAAGATGACATTTATAATAAAATGTTGTCTTTTTATTACTAATATGTTATATTTTTGTTAAGTGATAAATTATGAAAAGAATTGTTAGCATAATACTTATTATATTAGTTTTAATATTAATTTATTTTTTTATTCCTAAGATAAAATTAGATAGCACAGAAGTTACTCTAAACTATAATGAAAAATATAGTGAAGGTAAAGTAAGTGCTAGAAATGTATTTAAGGATTATACTAAAGATGTAAAAGTATTAGGTAAAGTAGATACTAAAAAGGTAGGAAAATACAAGATTAATTATGTTCTTAATTATGGTATGTTAATCTTAAAGAAGACAAAAACTGTTAATGTAGTAGATAAAAAAAATCCTGTTATTACTTTGGAAGGAAATACTGATATTACTTTGTGTCCTGGTTGTAAATATGAAGAAGAAGGTTTTAGTGCGACTGATGAATATGATGGAGATTTAACTGATAAAGTAATAAAGGAACAATTAAAAGATAAAATAGTATATACAGTAGAAGATAGTTCAAAGAATAGAGTATCAGTGGAAAGAAAAATTAAAGAAGAAGATAAAGAAGCCCCAGTAATAACTTTAAATGGTTATGAAAATGTAACTATATATAAAGGAAATGTGTATGTTGAAGAAGGCGCTAGTGCTACTGATAATTGTGACGGTGATATTACTTCTTTAATAGAAATAAGTGGAACTGTTGATAATACTAAAGTTGGTGTATATGAAATAACTTATACAGTTAAAGATAAAAGTGGTAATACTACTAGTGTAAAAAGAAAAGTAAGTGTAATATATCCCCCAAGTGGAGGAGGTAACGGATATATATATTTAACATTTGATGATGGTCCTAGTAATCTTACTTTGGATATTTTAGATATACTAAAAGAGGAAGGAGTTAAAGCAACTTTCTTTGTAACAGGACAGTCTGATTCTACTAATTATATAATTAAAAGAGCCTATGATGAAGGACACACCATAGCGTTACATACTTATTCACATGAATATAGTTATGTTTATAGTTCCGTAGATAATTATTTTGCTGATTTAAATAGAATAAGTAATAAAGTAGAAAATATTATAGGTAAAAAAGCTAATATTATAAGGTTCCCAGGAGGAAGTTCTAATACTGTTAGTAGAAATTATAGTGTTGGTATAATGACCCGTTTAACAGGAGAGGTGTTAAATAAGGGTTATAGATATTTTGATTGGAATGTAGATGCTGATGATGCTGGAGGAGCCTATACTGATTCTAATAGGATATATTTAAATGTAGTTAATAATCTTAGTCATTATAAAGCAAATGTAGTTCTTATGCATGATTCTTATGGCCATACTGCCACTAGAGATGCTCTTAGAAATATAATACAATATGGCAAAAGAAATGGATATAAATTTGCTAGTATTGATGACAGTACCCCATCAGTAGTACATGGTGTTAATAACTAGGTAAAGTAAATATATTGTGATAATGTAAGGAATGATAATATGGATGAATTATATATAAGACTTTTTGGTAATAAAAGTAAAGATATAATTTTTGAATCATCAAAAATTAATTATGTAAGAGTATCTAGAGAGTTAATTAATGATTACTTAAAAATGGTAAATAATCCTAAAATAAATAAATTTATTTCTAAAAAAAATAAAACTTATACATATTCAGATGAACTTAATTGGGTCAATAAAAAATTAGAAGAAAAAGCATTAATTTTTTCTATGATTGATAAAAACACTAACAAATTTGTTGGTAATATAGAATTAATGAATGCAAAAGGAGACTCATTAGAAATTGGAATAAGTATAACTGAAGAATTTCAAAATAAACATTATGGAACAGAAGCACTTAGTAGTATAATTGATATTTGTTTTAATAAGTTTAATTTAAAAGAATTGAATTTAAGTGTGTTCTCAGATAATGAACGTGCCATTCATTGTTATAAAAAACTTGGTTTTAAGGAAGTGAAAATTGATAAGAATATAATAACAAGAGATGGAAAAAGTATTAATGATATATATATGAACTTAAAAAATGAAAAAATAGATAAGTAATAAATAAAAAACATATACTTAATTAGGTGAACTATATGAAATATAAGATTCTAATTATAGTTATGTTTTTTATTTGTGTATTTGCTTTATCAAAAGTACATGCTGAAGTAAATGGTTTAACCATTTTAGGTAAAGTAATATATTTAGATGCTGGACATGGTGGAAAAGATTCGGGAGCTGTTTCTAATCAATTTTTAGAAAAAGATATGAATTTAATTTTAGTAAAAAAATTAGAACAAAAATTAGGGAGTAAAGGTGCTATTGTATATCTAACTAGAGATGGTGATTATGATTTAGCGCCTAAAAACTATGCTGTTAGAAAAAGACCTGATTTAACTAAAAGAGCACAATTAATAAACAATGCTAAAAGTGATATGTATATATCAATTCATTTAAATTCTGATACTAATCCTGCGTGGAAAGGATTACAAATATTTTATACTACTAAAAACAAAGAAAATGAAGAAATTGCTAAAGTAATGTATAATACTTTAAAAAATAATATATCTAATATAAAAGAAAATAAAAAAGATAATAGTTATTTTATGTATAAACAAATAACAAGGCCAGGTATATTAATTGAAGCAGGATTTATTTCTAATCCTAATGATAATTATTTGTTAAGACAAGAATCATATCAAAATAAACTTACTGAATTAATAGCAAAAGGAGTAGAAAACTATTTTAATAAATAAAAAAAGAAAGATTAGTTTAAATCTTTCCTAAAAATACAAGTATCAATCATTTCATAATTTTCTTTTTTATATAGAGCATGTGCTTCTGATCTAGTTTTATTAGAAGTTAAATTAATATAAGAACAGTTATTATCTTTACAAATAACTTCAGCACTATTTAAAAGTAATTTCCCAATTCCCATATGTCTAAATTTATCATCTACACATACATTATTGATAATAGCATATTTACTGTTTTGAATAGTATTTTCTATAAAATCTATTTCAAGCATTCCTATTATGTTATCTTCTATTTCTGCTACTATGATAATATTGTCATTAGGGTTATTAAACTCATGATAAACAATATTTTTATTAAAACATTTATTAAATAAATCAATTATAGTAGTATGATCACTAGCAATTGTCCTCCTAATTGTTACTTTCATTAAATATTACCTCCTTTAAAATTCAAAATATTTTATTTCTTTATCATCATTACAATCTTTTCCAGTTATGTATGATGAATTATCAAAATACTTATTAATAACTTTATTATTTATTTTTTTATTATCTATTATTTTCACTATGTCATTAATACAATTAACACATCTATTTAATGCTATCATATATAATTCAATAAAAGAATAATTATAAACTTCATTAATGTTACAAGGATGATTCCATTCTTTCTTATCTAAATTTAAATAATGTATTTTTTTATTATATTCAACATTAAAGGATAATTCTTCTTTTCTTACAAATTTATCAGGTTGCATATAATCTATAATCTTATAAATCTTTTTCTTTATTCCTGTTTTATCGTAATTAAATATTTTATTGAAACTATACATATCTTTAAGTGATTTTATATAAATTGATGAAGCATTATCAACGTTGTATGTTTCTTTCATAATGTTATCAATCATTTCACACAATTCTATACTTATTTTATTTATGTTAAATATACTTTTATAAAATTTATAATTTTTTGGAATAACTTTTTCACGATTATAAATCATATAAATGTCTATATAGTATTCCATTTCTTCATGAAGTGCATTATATTTATAAGTTGATTTATCGTTTTTATTAAAAATACCTGTTTTGTAAATTATGAAAGGATGAATTGTTTTATCAAGAAAATAATGACAAATAGATCCGTATAAATAGCAAATTATATCTTTATTATTTTCTAAATTGTTTTCAATAATATAAGTGATCATATTTAG
This sequence comes from uncultured Bacilli bacterium, assembly GCA_944368815.1. Lineage (GTDB taxonomy): Bacteria > Bacillota_I > Bacilli_A > RF39 > UBA660 > CALVVX01. The sequence goes on along the minus strand of CALVXD010000001.1, from coordinate 4,055 downwards.
AAAATAGTCCTTAGTCTTAGTCGTATGATTAATTTTTTGAATTTTAGATATGGTTTTGTGTTTTTTTCCTATAAATAAATTATAAAACATATAAGGATCAGTGCCTAAAGAATATGTCTTAAGTTTATTGACATAACCTTCAATTTTGTATTTAGATTTATCATTTAATTTATTATAAACATCTACTGCAAAATATGAATGTGTCATTGAACTTGGCATTTTTTATCATCCCTTATATTAATGATTATATCACAATTTACCATAATTATAACAAAATTTTTATATCTTTTTTTAGTGATTTATGCTATAATGTGAAAGTAGGTGATAACATGGAAAAGATGTTTAAAACACTTGAAGAACAAATTGAAATATTAAAGGGAAAAGGCTTAATTATAGAAGATAACGATGAAACAAAAGAAATTCTTCTTAGAGAAAATTATTTTTTTATAAATGGATATAGACATTTACTTATGAATTCTGTTACTGATAAAACTTTTGTAACGGGTGCTACTTTTAAGGAATTATATTCAATATTTTTATTTGATAGACATTTTAGAAATATACTATTTAAAAATTTATTAATAATAGAAAATAATTTAAAATCAATAGTATCTTATCAATTATCTAAAAAATATGGTTATCGTGAAAAAGAATACTTAAATGTAAAGAACTTTACAAATGATCATAGTAAACAAAAAAAAGTTAAAGATTTAGTAGATAAAATGAAAAGACAAATTAGAGTAAATTGCGCTAATCATAATGCTACTATGCATTATGTAAATAATTATGGATATATACCTTTATGGATATTAGTTAAAGTATTATCATTTGGTATAGTGTGTGAACTTTATGCAATATTAAAACAAGAAGATAAAGTTGCAATTGCGGATATATTTGGAACTAGCACTTACAATATGGAAGACTTTTTGCCAATACTTGCTAATTATCGTAATTTATGTGCGCATGAAGATATAGTATATGAACATAGAACAGAAAGATATATTTCTAACAATAAATATCATGATTTATTAGGGATACCAATGATGGATGGTGAATATATTTATGGTAAGAATGATGTTTTTGCATTGATTATTATTTTAAAACATTTACTTAAAGAAGATGAGTTCCATGATATGATGAAAGAGATAGAATATGAAATAGAGTTGTTAGATGGTAGAATAGATTCTATACCAATAGAAAAAATTTTAGATAGAATGGGATTCCCTAAAAATTATATGGAAATATTAGATTTATAGAAAGAGGTTGGCTATGGAAAATAATAAAAAACAAATAAATAATAGTAATGTAGTGATACTAGTGGTAGCAATACTATTATCTTTTATAAGTGGAACATTAGGATCATATTTAGTAATTACAAATGTTCCTAGTATATCTAAAAGTATTGTAGAAAATGTTACAAAATTAGATTATACTGAAAATTCAATTGCGGATTCCGTAGAAAGAGCGTATGATGCTGTGGTAGTGGTCGTTTCTTATAGTAAGGGAACTAAAATATCAACTGGTACTGGATTTATATATAAGAAAAATGATGATAAAGCATTTATAATGACAAATAATCATGTAGTAGAAGGTGCTGATGAAGTAAAAATAATAAGAAGTGATAATGAAGTTATTGATGCCACTGTTCTTGGTGGAGAAACTTATTCAGATATTGCAGTATTAAATATAAATGCTAGTGACGCCTTAAGTGTAATTGACATCGGAAGTAGTTCTGATATAAGGCTGGGAGATACTGTATTTACAATAGGATCTCCTTTAGGAGAAGCTTATAGTGGCACTGTAACGAAAGGAATATTATCAGGTAAAGATCGTTTAGTAGAAGTAAGTTTTTCTGGAAATACTAGTGATTATTATATGAAAGTATTACAAACAGATGCTGCAATTAATCCAGGAAATAGTGGCGGTCCTCTTCTTAATTTAAATGGAGAAGTAATTGGTATAAATTCTTTAAAATTAGTTAAAGACGAAATTGAAGGAATGGGATTTGCAATACCAATTGAAGATGCCTTATTATATGCTAATACGTTAGAACAAGGTGGTGCAATAGAAAGACCGTATATTGGAATTAGCATGTTAGATGTAGCAGATAGTTATTATTTATGGCAAGCAGGAATATCAGTTCCTGATGGTATAAATACAGGTGTTGCAATAGTAGAAGTAGTAGAAGATTCTCCGGCTGCTAAAAGTGGATTGCAAAAAGGAGATATTATTGTTAAATTAGGAGAAGAAGATATTGATTCGTTAGCAGAATTTCGTTACGAATTATATAAACATTCTCCAGGAGAAGAAATAGAAGTTACATATAATAGAAATGGAAAAGAACAAAAAACAAAAATAGCATTAAGTAAAAATTCTTAAGAAAACTAAAAAAAGTTTTCTTTTTATATTGACAAGTGTATTAAATACACTTATAATGTAATTGTGGTGATAAAATGCAAGTAAACAATCCGTTATATAAAAATATTGGTATTCATGTTATATGTTCAATTTTTACTGTAGATAAAGGTGTTATAAAAGTTCTCTTAATAAAAAGAAAAAATGAACCTTATAAAGACAAGTGGTCTTTAATAGGTGGAGGTTTATATAATAATGAAACAATTGAAGAAGCAATGAATAGAGAAATCTATGAGAAAACAGGACTTAAAGATGTTAAAATTTATTTTAGTAATATTGAAAGTACAATTGATAGGTCACCTTTAAAAAGAATGGTAGCTATTAATTTTATTGGTGTAATAGACATAAAAAGATCAATATTAAAAGATACAGAGAAAACAAGTAATTGTGATTGGTTTGAACTAGGAATGGCAAAATGCTTAGCATATGACCACGACAAAATATTAAATGAGGCTAGGAATAATTTAAAGAAACTAATTATATCATCAAATGTTTTAAAAGAATTATTTCCAAGTGGATTTACTTTACCAGAACTTCAAAAGACATATGAAACAATATTAGAAAAAAAATTAGATAGAAGAAATTTCCGTAAAAAGATAATTAATTTAGGATTAATAAAAGAAACAAATAAAACAGAAGTGTTTGAAGGTAAAAAACCTGCTAAAAAATATGAATTTAAGAATGTTATAGAAGAAAAAGATATATTTTAATGTATGCAAATACATTTTTATATATAAATAATAAGTGTACAAAATACACATAAGGAGGAACTGTGATATATATAGAAAATGAAGATAATATAGGACTTTATGAAATTAAAATTAATGAAAATAATTTAAAAAATATTAGAAAAAGAATAATATACAATTGTGGATTAATAACAGTAAAAATTAAAGAAACAACAAAAGAAAATTTGTTTACAAGCGAAAGATATATTGTTCATAGTAAAGAACAGATTGATACTAATTATAATTATGAGCCAATTTATGAAATAGTATATCAAGAAATTATTTTTCCACCAATAGTGGATATAATTAGTAAAATATTAAATGGTCAAGAAAAAGAAGTTTTAAATTTGTTTACAACTAATGATTTAAGGGTGAGTAAATTAGAAGAATTTAATAAAATAAAAGAAAGTATTCTATTAAAATTAAATAATTTAAGCATTAATACAAAAAATTTATATGTAGAGTTAGAATTAATAAATCATAGATTAATTAAACTATCTAAAAAATATAGTTTTGAAAATTTTGATAAAGTTAAACCGGTATCTGATTTTTATGAAGAAATAGTTGAATGTATTCAGCTAATACCAAAAAAAATAATTTCTAAAGATGAATATAAAAATATGATAGAATTTTTGGGAGTAAAGAAAGAGGTGAATACAATGAACGATAGTGCAAAAAGATTAATTAGAATTAATAAAAAATAAATAGGAGGTACTAAAATGAGTATAATTGAAGAAATAAAAAAAAGGGAGCAAGATTATAAAAAAATAAGAGGTAATGATAATGAACAAATAGAAGAATATAAAAATATTAAAAATAAAAGTAATTGTAATTTATTGTAAATGTCAATTTTTTTTGTAGGTTTTTGGTAAAAAAATTTGTAGGTTTTTGGTAAATTTAGAAAGTTGTTTT